>JANYAB010000206.1 GCA_025355225.1 Bacteroidota bacterium | reverse complement strand
CAATGTTATTAGTTACGAGGTGGTGCAAAATATGCCTTTGACAGATATAAAGCCTGAGGATTTTGTTCGCCCTGTAACTATTGCTATGCAAAGCCAATTCTTAACCACAACTGCTGCTGCGCGGGTGATGATGAAACAACGGTCGGGGGTAATTTTAACCCTCACAGCAACGCCCGGGGGAATTGGCTATCCCTTTACAGGCGGCTTTGCACCGGCATGCTGCGCAATAGAAAGCTTGTCGAGGAATTTGGCTTCAGAGTTAGGCATATATGGCATACGGGCGGTAAATATCCGGTCGGGCGGTTCACCGGATTCCAATGTATTTAAAGATGCAATCGAGAGCCAGCCGGAAGTAATGAAACTTGTTCTCCAAAGGATGGAGGCAGACACGATGCTGAAAAAGCTCCCCTTAATGGCCGATATCGCTAATACCGCGGTTTTCCTGTCGTCAGATATGGCGGGCAAAATAACAGGTGTTACAATTGATGTAACCTGTGGCACAACTGCGGGGTTAAATTACAGGAGTAGTTTACCGGGCTTTTAGATTGAACACCGGGTTTCTGCTATCTGAAACAAGATTTTTTTTTATTAAGTCACCTTTTTGCCGCCCCCGGCAATGACAAACGCAATTCCGCTATATGCAAGCGCTAAAAATGCGCTGGTAATCTCATCTCCCATATCAGCAGCAGGAGAAACTATCACTCTGGGGATGTGGAGAATAATAAACCAAATAAAAATCATTGTCCCCAAAAGAGCAGCGATTAATCCTGTCTTGATCTTCAAAATAATCGCGATGCCCGAACCAATTAATGCTACGCCGGCAAAATAAATCCAGAACATATGATATGGTATCCATGATGGGATCAGGGTTGATGCTTCTTTTGCGACTAGAAAATGAAGAATACCGAAACTGATCATCGTTATAGCAAAAAAAATAGCCCCAAAGGGTATTGGCTTCGCCAAAAACCTGAAAAAGGGATTTTCATTTTTTTCTGAAAAACAGCCGGCAATAACAAATGCGCCGCCGGCTAATGCCAATTCTTTCTCTGCATTTTCCCATTCCCCCAAATTCATATAATTTGAGTTCGCAATGAATTCGTACGGGATAAAGCAAAAACAAAATATCAATAGAAGCACACCTCCTAACAGGAGAGAAACCGGCCTGGTCTTTTTGTTAATAACAAGGCATGCTCCGGCCAAAACAAATAGTACACCAGAAATAAAAGCGAGTATGGTGAAACCGGGTATCCAGGAATGACTTGGAGGTAATAGCATATAAGGAAAGTCATTAAAATAAATTGTATGAACCCCTTCCTCAACCATAGCCATACCAAAGAAAATGCGCCCTATGTTAGATAGATTTCTCATATGATTAAAGTGCTATACAGACTGTTACAGCAATTCCGACATCCTGAAACGATTGCTTAAAAATAATGAAATTCAGATTAGATAATGGTAATTACTAAAAATGATTTTAGGGGGAATCCTTTCGTTAGTCTCAAACCCTCAGTACCCCGCAACGCAGCTTTTGAGCACATACCCGGTTTGATCATTAAACGTTACCTTATAGTAAGCCGTTCTTTTTTGCAGGACGCGAACCTGGGCTGCGTCGGGGATTTTGGCCAGTACAGCAGAGTTGTAATCGGGCGATTGGTGCAGGTAAACGATGCCGGTGATGTTGGCGTGCACTGTGGCCGCATAAGTGGAATCGACGCTTGCCGGTGGTACATTGACCGGAATGGCCGGAGGTTGTTGCTTTGGAGTAATGCCGGGTATGGCTAAATGCTTTTTGGTAACAGGCACAGGGAGCCGGTGATGTTTTTTAGGATGAGTTAAAACAACGGGCCGCGAGACCGGTTGCTTTTGGACGGTCGGCTTAGCCGGATGGCCGCGAAGGGTTTTGATAACATAGCCGGCAAACAAGGCTGTGACCACCAGGAAGGTTATGGTAATGGCGATATTTAGATATTTTAGTTTGAAAACCGCCAGTTGCCTGGCCTGGTTTCTTCTGACCGCCGCATCGTACTTGCTACGGCGGCGGGTATCCCGCAGCACATCGTATGCCTCGGCGATCTCGCGGAAATGCGTGTCCATAAACTCGTCCTGCTCATCCCCTGCCTGACGAAATTTAGCGGCAAGTTTCTGGTAAGCCGCGTCGATCTCTGGCGGAGTAGCGTTTCTGCTTGTTCCGAGGATATAGTAGAAGTCCTTCATTGCTGTTTTAACAACTGATTGGATTTCTTTTTGTTAGCAAAGTTTAACGGGAAATAAAAATGAGACGCAATGCATTGCGTCTCTACAAATGCGGCGCTTTTTAC
>JANYAB010000195.1 GCA_025355225.1 Bacteroidota bacterium | reverse complement strand
GAGTTGAGGCAGCATCACAGGCCTATTTTCATAAATCAGCATCAGAATTAAACCAGCACCAGGCTGCCGCAATTGCCTCCATCTGGCCCGATCCGCTTAAATGGTCACCTACCAATCCAAGTGACTATGTAAGGCACCGGCAGTATCTGATAAGGAAAAATATGAGAAGATTGGGGCCGCTGGATTTTTAGCCATTTAATAGTAATGAAAGAAAATATAATATGGGTTTCCCACGGTGAAGGAGGAAGGTTTGCCAGTGGTGTTTTTAGTACATTAGGTAAAGCAGAAGAGTAGATATATAAGTATAAACTATCGGGCATTTTAAGCGCTTATCCAATTGATGTGAGCATGTATGACTGGGCCATTGAGAATGAATTTTTTGAAATCAAAAAAGAAAAAGAGAATAGTCCGGAATTTATCCAGAAATTTACAAGTGCATCATTAGAGCACTATCACTTCGAAGAAGGAGAAAGAGAATAATCAAAGTTTAGCGCCTAATTTGTCACGTAGAACGGACTGAAACATCGTCTAAAACGGAAAGGCGGGATATGCATGTTGAAGAAGATTCCTCGCTGCGCAATCGGAATGACAAATAGAAAAAAGTAATTACTTATACTTCCAATGTCTCGTTTTACCTTCAGCTATCCACTCTAAAGCTGTTTGTATACGCTTTTCGCGGGTAGCATCAGATTTGGCTTCTGCAAACCATTCCAAATATTCGCGTTTGCCGGATGGACTGAACTTCTCAAAATTTTCTTTGGCGACGGTATCTCCGTTTAACAACGTTTCAAAATCAGCGGGCGCAGCAAGTTCGGCTTTGGGAGCGGTGGGCTTTTTAACTTCTTTGATCCCTTTTTCATTTATAGCGATCATCTGGTGAACAAAACCAATCAGATCCTCATTAGGGGGCAGGTCTGCGAGGCTGGCTACACGACCGAAGCTGCCCGCAGAGGCTTCCTCGTCACTTCCTTTAAGCAAGCCTTTCAGGTCACTTAACCTTGATGCCTTCCAAAAGCCAAACGCGCAGTGCTGTTTAAATGCAGCCATCATGCATACAGGTCCTTTATACTCAAAAAAAGGCATCCCCCATTTAACTGTTTCGGTTATCAGCGGCGAGGCATGGTGAACAACCCGCCTTATATGTTCTAATATGGGCTGTGCAAAACTTGCGGATTTAGCGATATAGCTATCTATCCTGGCGTCGTAATGTTCCATTTTGACTAAACTACTATATACTAAAATAATTCAAACTAATGAAAAAAGCAAAATGCTGTTAGACTTCCCAATCAGCTTACAACCAGGTCTTTAAATAACTGGTTATGCCAGCTATTCTTAAAAGGCACTTCCCATTTGGTTTCCAATTGCTGCAGGCTTAGTACCAGGTTATTAAATACAATGGTATCCTGGGTTATTTTCCCGCTTTTCAGTAATTCTTCAAAATCATGGCGGGGTAATGAAAGCACCTGTTCCCCATCACGGTAGGCCAGGTTAAAACGGTCGAACAGGTTGATGCCAAACTGCTGTTCCAACTTTTTCATAAAATTAACCGACTTATCAATTGAGCATCCGCTGGCGCCCGCCTGGTTTTCATCAACTATTAATATCAAAAAGCGATTATATCTTATTTCGGCTTTGGCTTTAAGCTGATGGTTATGAGCGGTCCATTCGGCCGCAAAATTATTCAGCTGATCCAGTATTTGTGCAGTCTGCACATCAGATAGTTGTTTATCCGACTGGTATATCCATACTCTTGAGTGTTCAGAAAATTGCATCTGCAAATTTACTCATTTTATTAACTTCGGATTACACAATGTTGTCACGGTAAATTCAGTTCTTCTTATGGTGAGAAAAGTTTCTTTTATACTGTTGATTATGGCCGTAGTTATATTTAATTACGGTTTTGGCCCCGGAATGGACGAGTCACAATGGCTCAGTTGGAGTAATAAATGCCTGTCGGAATCATACGATCCGTCAACGGACATCAAATTAAAAAAATGGGAAATTATGCTCACTCCCGACCATTTTATCCGTTTACAAAAAACTTATCAACACGGCAAACAGGAGTATTATTCCTTTAATTTAAACCGTTTGGACAGTATTCATTACCAGCCGACGGACGGCAACGGAATGCTGGAGTTTAAAACTTCTAACGATGATATTATTGTACAAACTTATGACGACCCCAAAGGTGATGTCGATTCCATGGCCACAACATTAAATATCCCGGTGAAAGGCATGTCCCGCCAACGATTAGACAGCCTGAATGATGCGGTAAAATATTTTAAAGACAAAAAGCTATAGGCCATTTGCCCTGACGGTGATCTCCGCTATATCCAATACCTGGATCTCCTGTTCCTTCTCAAAATGTTTTACCCCATCGCTCAGCATGGTCATACAAAACGGACAAGCGGCAGCGACAATGGTAGCATTACTTTCGAGTACGTCTTCCATTCGCTCCAAATTAACATCCTTTTTCCCTTTTTCCGGCTCTTTGAACATTTGCGCCCCTCCTGCCCCGCAGCATAAACCATTACTCCGGCAGCGTTTCATTTCAACCAGTTCGGCATCCAATACTTCAAGCGCCTTGCGGGGTGCTTCGTAAACGTTATTTCCGCGGCCGAGATAGCATGGATCGTGATAAGTGATCTTTTTGCCTTTAAAACTTTCACCGCCTTCGGCTTTTAGTTTGCCATCATCTATAAGTTGCTGTATTAATTGCGAGTGATGAATAACTTCATAATTGCCGCCAAGGCCGGGATACTCATTCCTTATCGTATTAAAACAGTGCGGGCAGCCTGTTACTATCTTTTTAATATTGTAGCCATCAAGCACTTGTATATTTACCATCGCCTGCATCTGGAAGAGAAATTCGTTTCCGGCACGCTTGGCAGGGTCGCCAGTACAGCTTTCTTCTGTCCCCAAAACAGCAAAGCTGATACCCACATGACTTAATATTTTACAAATATCGCGGGTAATTTTTTGCGCCCGCTCGTCAAAACTGCCTGCACAGCCCACCCAAAACAGTATTTCGGGCTCTTTTCCCTGGGCAGCCATTTCGGCCATTGTGGGTATTTTGATTTCGGATGTCGAATTTTTCATTTCGGATTTAGATAATTTGAATACCTTCTAACTGCAAACTCAGGACTGCCAACTATTAACTATTATCTTTCCAATTAAGTCTGTCGGCCTGGCTATACTTCCACGGCGCGCCGTTATTCTCCACATTGCCGAACATATTGTTAAGACTAGCAGGTGCTTGTGATTCTTCCATCACAATATACCGCCGCATCTCGGTAATAATCTCGAGCGGATTGATATTCACAGGGCACGCCTCTACGCAGGCATTACAGGTGGTACACGCCCAAAGTTCTTCGCGGGTAATATAGTTGTCCAATAACGATTTTTCGTCCTTATATTCCTTCCCATGCTTATCCAGGTTGTTTCCAATCTCAGTCACCCTGTCGCGAGTATCCATCATGATCTTGCGCGGCGATAATAGCTTACCTGTTTGATTAGCCGGGCAAACCGATGTACATCTGCCGCATTCGGTACAGGTATAGGCTTCCATCAGGTTTTTCCAGGTAAGGTCGGTTACATCCTTTGCCCCAAAACGGCCCGGCTCAGCTGTATTTTCCGGAACAAATGACGGGTCGAGCATGGCCTTTACTTCGCCGGTCACTGACGCCATATTGTTGAATTCCCCTTTAGGGAGCAAGTTGGAATAAAAGGTATTTGGGAACGCCAGCAAAATATGGAAATGCTTGGAATAGGGCAGATAATTTAAAAAAGTCAATATGCCAACAATATGGAACCACCAGCAGGTACGTTCAATGATCTCCAGCGAAGATGCACTATCAGGCAGAAAAGGGCCGATAAATGCACTTACCGGGAAATTACCCGCCTTAATATAATGACCAAAATTTAATAGCTGCAGCTTATGATCGGCGGCATTCATTGTTAAGAAGGCGGTCATCAGCAGTATCTCAATGATGAGGATATAGTTGGCATCAGACCGTGGCCACGAGGTCATCTCTACCCCATTGAAACGCTTTAAATGGGCTATATTTCTCCTGGCAAGGAAAACGATACAGGCGACAAGCACCAAAACGGCCAACACCTCGAAGCCACCAATCAGCATACCATACAAAACGCCCAGCCCGGAAAAAATACGGTGCGAACCGAATATACCGTCGATCAATATCTCCAGCACCTCGATATTTATTATAACAAAGCCGACATAAATAAAAAAATGCATAACGGCTGCAAACGGGCGCTTAACCATTTTGCTTTGGCCCAGGGCAACTTTGGCCATTGTTTTCCATCTTTCAGCCGGGCGGTCTGAGCGGTCAGTATCTCTGCCCAGGAGTATATTACGCCTGATCTTCCCCACGTTTTTACTGAACAGGAAAATGGCGGCAACTAAAATGGCGATAAATATGACTTGTCCAATCATTATGCTTGCATAGTAATTTTGCCAAAGATA
>JANYAB010000167.1 GCA_025355225.1 Bacteroidota bacterium | reverse complement strand
GGCCAGGTTGATACCCGCTTCATCTGCAATATCCCTCGTCCGGGTAGCAGCAAAACCTTTTTGCGTGAACAATTTTCTGGCGGCCTCCTTAATTTTTTCTTCGGTAGAAAGGTCTTTTTCCGTTATCTCTTTTCCTTTTGCCAATGTAAAATCATTTTGTCCGTACAAACTTAAAATGTTTTTTGTAATTAAACAAATAATTTAAATTATTGTTTTAAACAAATGATTAAATTAATTCAGAGCATCGTTATTTTTGCTTCACCGTGATTAAAATAACCACAAAGAAGGAACGCAGAGATTCACAGAGGCATTTTTGAAAATACAAATTTGTTTGGCTCTGTGTTTCTCTGTGAAAAACTTTGTGACCTCCGTGGTAAAAATTAAACCACAAGCCGCGGAGATTTTCACAGAGAAGCACAGAGCAGTTTATCGCACAAATATTATTTAGTGTTACTTTGAACAGGTTGACTTTTGAGATGGCGTCATTTTTGAATACTCCCGAAAAATCCCAGTCGATCATATAATTATTAAAGATCAAATAAAATCACTATTGACGATTGACTAATGACCAATCCCTAACTACAGCAACCTTTGAATAATATCATCGGCGGTTAGGCCCTCTGCTTCGGCGTGATAGCTGCGTATAATGCGGTGTCTTAATACGGGTTTTGCAATAGCCTGCACATCTTCAATATCCGGTGAATATTTCCCATTGATAACCGCGTGGCATTTTGCCCCTAAAATCAAAAACTGCGATGCGCGCGGGCCAGCGCCCCAGTTAAGCAAGCGTTTAACTTCGGCAGAAGCCAATTCGCTGTTCGGGCGGGTTTTTGAAACCAGTTTAACGGCATATTCCAAAACATTGTCGGTAACCGGAATATTCCTTACCAAGTGCTGAAAATAGATTATCTGATCAGCATTCAGTACTTTGTTAACTTCGGGTGTTACAGCACTGGTGGTGTTCTTTACGATCAATAATTCTTCCTTTAGCGTGGGGTAGTCCAACGATACATTGAACATAAAACGATCCAACTGGGCTTCCGGTAAAGGATAAGTACCTTCCTGCTCTATTGGATTTTGCGTGGCCAAAACAAAAAATGGCTGGGCCAGTTTATGTGTCACGCCCGCTACGGTAACCGCCTTTTCCTGCATGGCCTCAAGTAACGCAGCCTGAGTTTTTGGGGGCGTGCGGTTGATCTCATCGGCCAGGATAATATTCGAAAAAACAGGACCGTGGATGAATTTAAAATTCCGGTCTTCACTTAATATTTCGGAACCGATAATATCTGAGGGCATAAGATCGGGTGTGAATTGTATCCTGCTAAAACCCAGGTCGAGCACTTGTGCAACTGTTTGTACAAGCAAGGTTTTTGCCAAGCCGGGTACACCAACCAATAAACAATGCCCATTGCTAAAAATAGAGATCAGAACCGATTTAACCACTTCATCCTGGCCAACGATTACTTTGTGAATTTCAGAATAAACATGCTTGTAGGCGTCCCTCAAAGCATCAGCAGCTTCCACATCTGTGCGGTGTTGCATATAGTTTAAGGTTTAGATTGTGCAGAAAGCGGCGTATTTCCCCATCCTTTAAGTTGTAAACAGGATTGATACTCCGGATCAATTTTTATAAAAGTTTCTTTTCTTCTCTTCTCAAACCACTCACTTACCGTCCTGTTGATCTTATCCGATAACGCAACCTCTTTTATTTTAGGAAAATCCTGTTTCAAATTGGCTTTATGCGCGTCTGTAGTCGATTTCAGGTAAAGTATTCTATAACTCTTTTTACCATCCGAGCCTGTAAACAGTAGTGGCTTTGACAAACTGCCCACCTTCATGGTATCCGTAGTAAGGGCTATTTGAGGATCAAGCTTGTCTGTAGGGATATAAGTTGTACGCGTTTCAACATTTTCCGCGTTCAGCATCATTCCCCCATTATACTTGGTGTCCTTGTCGTCAGAGTAAAAAGATGCAGCGGTAGAAAAATCAATGGCCTTATTTTTACGCAATAGATCATAAACGCTATCGGCTTTGGCTTTTGCCCTGTCAAGGCTGGTTTGTGTTATGGCCGGCATAATCAATATATGCCGTACATGCACCTGCTCTCCCCGCCGTTCAATAACCTGTAAAAAATGGTACCCAAAATCTGTTTCAAAAACCGGCGAAATTTCCCCGGCCTTAAGCTTGAACGCCCAGGCGGCAAATTCTTTTACGAAGGTATTACGATCGGCAAATCCCAAATCCCCGCCATCTGTAGCTGAGCCCTGGTCCTGGGAGTACAGACGCGCCAACGTGCCAAAATCTTCTCCTTTTTTTACACGTTCCCACAATTCCTGGGCCTTTTGCCGGTAAGTTTCCTTCTCTTCCTTATTTAGTTTGGGTGCAAATGCAATGTCCCCTACCTCAATTTCTTTATTGTAGGTGGGTAAACTATCTTTAGCTATCTTGTCAAAATATCTTTCAACGTCAAGCGGTGTAACATTTATCTTTTCTGTTATTTTACCCCGCATTCTCTGCGCTATCATGTTCTCTTTTATATCGGGGCGTATCTCGTCTTTGTACTGAATAGTTGAACGACCTAAAAACTGTTCCAGTCGTTCCTGCCCGCCAGCCCGCTGTACCATTCCACGCATTCTGCGGTCGACCTCGTTATCAACTTCATCGTCTTTTACACTAACGCTATCTATTACCGCCTGTTGAGCAAGCAGTTTTTGGGTTAACAAGCTTTGCAATATAGAGCATTTAATAGCCGGGTTAGGCTGGTATCCGGATACCAGGTAATTGGCATATTGCAACTCAATATCTGATTGCAGAATTATACTGCTGCCTACAACACTGGCTATTTTATCCAGCGTTTTTACCGGGCCCCTGGCAACCGGCGTAGAATCCGGTTTTGCGATTTGAACTACGGCTTTGGCTGCTTGTACGGAATCCGCTTTTTTGACTTGTGCCCCGGCAATTGATATGGTAAAAATTATACTTAAAATGGCTATCCCAAACTTTCTCATGTATGTTGTGTAATGCAAAATATGCAAATGTGCAAATTTATCGGTAATCTATATATTAATATTTTGTGCGAATATGCTGATAAAGGCTCAAACAATTGGCTATTTTTGGTTAAAATTTGTTAAATTGAAAGTTGAAGACCCAATCGCACTGCGTTTTATATTGCCGGATGAACTTTACCTGCTGAATCAGGATAAAGATTTTTATAGTACCCGCCCCGATAGTTCCGATAGTTCCGATAATTACGGGGACAATGATCTGGACGATAAGCCCCAACCTGAAATAGACGATAAGCTCCAACCTGAAATAGAAACGCCGCAGGCTAATTTTAATTATCTCGGCACCAACAAAAAGAACTTCCTTATACTGGTAAGCTACGATGACCCAGAATTTATAAATGAAGATCACCTGGCAGCACTTGAAAATATACTTGGCCGAAAGGGACTCA
>JANYAB010000151.1 GCA_025355225.1 Bacteroidota bacterium | reverse complement strand
GCCGCTTTATATTCATGCTCTAAAACATCAACCCAACCACAAATACATGCCTGCAAAATGTTTTTATCCAGAAGATAACTCACTTGTTTTTCCATAAAAGCGGGATCAAAAGTTTCCTGGATATAAAGGGCATGCTCGCCCTTAAAATTATTACGGATACAAATTTCCCCGATCACGATATTCGGCAAGGTATAAACAAATAGCGAAGGGCTTGGTATATCTTTTATTGTATCAAAGTATTTTAGATCATTATCAAGGCTCGAATTGGCATTAGCCAAAACTACTCCTACTTCTTCGGGCTGATAATTATCCTTTTTAAAATTACCTTTCAGTAATATTTCAGCAGCGAGCCAGCCCAGCTTACTTAAATTATCCATCTTGTAAAACTTTGGATAACTAAGATGAAAATGCTGGTAGGTGGAAAGCAAAAAACCTGATAGGTCAACGTCTTTATTTTCAAACAATTGTTCGCTATTCTTATAAACGGCGTGCTTATTTATTGTGCAATTGCCTATTATATATTTTTCTGTAAGCAAGGTTTGTTCTTTTTATTACTATTCCTTCAAAAATATTTATTATTTGCCAAAAACAACTGCAGCATTACAACCCCCAAAACCCGAAGCTGTTTTAAGAAAGTTTTTCGCCTGAACAAGTATTGGAGAGTCAATTATATTTAGAGGATTTGAAAAGGCAGCCTCTTCAAATCCTGCAGTCGGTAAAACCAGTCCCTCCTTTAATGAATGAACAGAGATAATGCATTCGATCAGCCCGGCTGCCCCTAAGGTATGCCCGTAATATGCCTTTAAGCTGTTTACAGGAACAGGTCTTAAAGCCGAGGATATAATAGCGCTGGCCTCCATTTCGTCATTGTATACAGTTGCGGTGCCATGGGCCGAAATAAAGTCAATATCTTCTGCCGTAAGAGCCGCATCCTTTAGTGCTTTTGTAATGGCATAGGCCAGTTCATTCCCGGTCCGCGAAGGGCCTGAAATATGGTTGGCATCATTGCTTACCGCCCCTCCCATCACTTTTATGTTTTGTTCATATTTTTTATCGGTTGAGAGGATAATGGTACCCGCTCCTTCCCCTAAATTAAGCCCGTCATGAGCTTTATCAAAGGGCCTGCAAATTTGCGGACTAAGTGCCTGAAAGGATTGAAACCCGGACATAATAAATTCCGAGATCACATCTGCCCCAACAATTACGGCGTTTTCATATTGGCCTGATCTTAAAAGACGCATTCCGGTTATAATCGCCAGAACACCAGAAATACATGCGTTTGAAATAATTATCGGTTGATTAATAAATCCGAAATGTGCTGAAACCAATGAGGCAGAGGTTGATAACGCAATCCTTTTTTTTATCTCAGCATTGTTTGCTTCGGTTTCCAGCAGGCCGATATTCCCTTTGGTGGACGAAACGATGAGGATTGTTTTTTCATCTTTGGCAGATACACCAGTACCCTTGACCGCATCGTCGATGGAAGCAATGAGTAGTTGTTCGAATTTAGTATACTGGTGTTCGTCATCCCTGATAAAGATTTCATCTTTATCAAACAGCGATGCATAAAAAGGTTGGGGTGATATATTAATCTCATAATGCTGCTTTACACCCGATATATTTTCCTTCAGCTTCAAAAAGTTTTCAGCAGTTGTTTTACCAAGCGGGGATAAAATATTATCAGCAATTACAAAAACATCTGGCTCAATCATCTCAACGGCTTCAAATTATTCTTCATTTCCCTTAAATACCGTCATTGTGCATTTGGCTACCAAATCTTTATTATGCCAAACCTTACCTGAAAATATGGTGACATCAAAAACCTCGTTTTCGATAGTGATCTCTGTGATCAGTTCGTCATTAACCTTTGGAAGGCTGTATATTTCAAAATCCCTGACTGCACCAATATAACCAAGCGCTACCGGCTTATTTTCTTCTTTAGCAGTATACCCTGCCCTCAATGCCCCGGTTTGGGCCATATTTTCTAATAACCCGGCCTCCTGGAATATATTGTCTTTTACAAATACGTTATCTCCGGTAATAAGAAAACTACTGCGTGTGCTGGTTTCATCAGTAAAAAGCAATTTGCCTACCATCACAAATGGCGGCTTTTGCGGGATGAGTGAAATGATGTTTTCTACAGGCAAGGTCATATTTCAGGAATATAAGCCCCCGTTAATGGACAGCACCTGCCCGGTAATATATGCGGATTCAGAAGAAGCAAGGAAAGCCGCGGCATGCGCCACTTCCTCGGGTAAGCCAAAACGTTTTACAGGTATTATAGCCTTTAGTTCCTTTTCATCCAGATCCTGGGTCATATCAGTTTTGATAAAACCCGGTGCTAAGGCGTTAACAGTTATTCCCTGCCGGCCAACTTCCTGCGCTAATGCTTTTGTAGCCCCAATCACCCCGGCTTTAGCCGCCGAATAATTGGTTTGTCCGGCTAATCCCTTTAGGCCTGATAACGAAACCACATTGATGATCCGTCCATATTTTCGGGTCAGCATGCTGTTCAATACCAACCGGGTAACGTAAAAAAAACTGTCCAGATTGGTTTTAAGTACGTTATCCCATTGCTCTTCGGCCATCCAGGCCATCAGGCTATCATCGCGTATGCCCGCATTGTTGACCAATACTTCAATGTGCTTTTCTAGGTTGGCTTCTATCCAACTCCCAAGTGCCTGGTTTATTTGATCTTTATCTGCTACATCAAATTGCAATAATTCACCGTTACCACCATTTTGTTGTATCTGTAGAAGGGTTTTATCAGCTTCTTCAGTATTGCTTTTATAATTGACCAGCACATAATATCCCTGGGCAGCCATTTTGATACAAATAGCCCTCCCTATCCCTCTTGAGCCGCCGGTAATCAATGCACATTTCATTTTGTTAGCGTGATAATATGATCAGTACTTTCCAGGAAATTCTTCACAAGGGCAAGGTCTTTGTATTTCGGCTGATCTTCAATAAATTTCGGGAATATTTCCCTTACTTTATTATATAATGCCCTTGAAGTCGTCGACAGCCTATCCTCGCATTCGATATAATCGATGGCTTGCAAAATGGTCATCAAATGGATCGCAAGCACTTCGAATGAGTTGTCGATCACTTTTTTTGTCATAAGCGCCGCGTTACAGCCCATACTTACTATATCCTGGTTGTCGTTATTGTTCGGAATACTATGAACGTACATTGGGAAGGACAGCGTTTGATTTTCGGCAACGGTTGAAGTAGCCGTAAACTGCATCCCCTGCATGCCGAAGTTAAGCCCCAACACGCCCAGGTTTACAAAGGGCGGGAATTTTTGGTTCAGTTTGTTATTTAACAGGTAATTCAGCTGCCTTTCGGAAAGCATGGATAACTTGGTTATAGCAATTTTTAACTTATCCATCTCTAATGAAACGTAATCGCCATGAAAATTTCCGCCGTGGAAGATATTGTGATTTTCATGGTCGATCACAGGATTATCATTCACCGAGTTCAGTTCATTTACCAAAACGTTTTCAGCGTGGCTGATCGTGTCATAGATTGGGCCCAATACCTGCGTAACGCATCGCAATGAATAGTATTCCTGAACCTTATCTTCAAAAACTTCCTGGTCCAGGTTATCAGGATTGTATAAATGTTCAGAACGGCTGCGGATCATTTTGCTGTCCCTCAAAATATCCCGCATCATCGCTGCTACTGCATTTTGGCCCTTGTGATGCTTAACAATATTCAACTCATAAGAATAATGATCATCAAATGCTTCAACCACCTCATTGATCATCGCCGAAAATAAAACAGACCAGCTTAAAAGCTTCTTCGCCTGAATAATATTGATCATTCCTATACCCGTCATGGCTGAAGTGCCATTTAAAATAGCCAGTCCCTCGCGGATGTGTATTGAAAGTGGTTTTATATTGAACCGGTTGAATATTTCAGCAGTTGGGTGAATGGTATCTTCAAAAAGCACCTCACCTTCACCGATCAGCACCAGGCCCAGGTGCGCCAATTGCACTAAATCGCCGCTCGCACCAACACCCCCATGCTCATAAATGCAGGGATTTATGTTTTTATTAATGAGTTCCTTTAATAATTCAACAACTTCAGCGTGCACACCTGAATAGGCCTGCATAAAACTGTTTAACCGGGCCACCATTAATGCCTTCGATAAAAGCGCGGGCATCAGGTTTCCACTGCCCGATGAGTGGCTCCGTATTAAATTATATTGAAGCTGTAAAATATTTTCTTCGCTGACCTTGTATTGGGCCATTGGTCCAAAACCGGTATTTATACCGTAAATCAGTTTATTAGAAGAAAATTTCTTAAGAAATTCGAAGTTGATATGAACCTTGTTTAAAGCGGCCTCGTCTAAAGCAGCTTCTTTTTGTTTAAATACAAGTTCGGAAAAATCATTTAACGAAAGGACGTCTTGTCCAATAAATATCATGTGCAAAAAATTATCTGTTTTATCAGCCCGATTAATAATTGGCTAAAGTATAAAATATATGTAAAATGGATTAACACTAAATGCCCATAACAGTTTCAGACTCTTTTATCTATAAATTTAATAGCCTTCCTGCTCACTTCATTGAACTGTATTTTTTGTATCTCTTCGGCAGTAACATATTTAATATGTGGACTTACCCGCAGCCTTGCTTGTAAATAAGCGCGTATCCGGTGATCGCACTCCTCGGTGTTCTCTATCGGGAGTAAATAAAGCAGGACCTGATCGAGGCCGATCTCGTTTGAATAAACCTCTACTACAAAATCCAATATTTCCTCCCGCTCATTCAGCAGGTCAAATAATGCCGGTGGGTAAAGTGTTGTACCCTTAAATTTAATCATTTGTTTTTTGCGGCCCATTATTGGCGACAGGCGCAAACTTGTTCTGCCGCAGGCGCAGGGCTCATCAAAATACATACAAATATCTCCCGTTTTGTAACGTAGCAAAGGCATTCCTTCAACACCCAATGTAGTAATTGTCACCTCGCCTGGTGTGTATGGCCCAACAGGATTGTCATTTTCATCCAATAATTCTACTATCACCAGTTCGGGCTGATAATGCCCCCCGTTTCCTTCTGAACATTCTGTAAACGCTGTTTGCATTTCAGTTGAAGCATAGGTGGAGTAAAGTTTAATATTCCACGATTCCGTTATTTTTTTCCCAAGTATATTTAATGAAAAATCGGTATTACGGATATTTTCACCGATACAAATGGCCTTTTTAACCGTTGTTCCGTTGATGTCAATGCCGGTCTCCTTAGCAAACGTTATCAGTTTGAGAATAAAAGACGGCACAGCTACTATGGCTGTGGGCTTAAGCCGTTGAATAGTTTCCCATTGCAGCGAAGGGACACCGGGCCCCAAACGTATAATGCCTGCCCCCAACTTCCGTATGCCCGAATAATAGGCAATACCGGCCATAAACTGCCTGTCTAAAGTGAGCATTAGCTGGTAAATATCTGCGGACGACCCATCGGCACACAAAAAAGAGTTATATTCATTGTTTGCTAAACGATTTAGGTCATTTTCGGTCAGGGCAATGGTGACCGGGCCTCCAAGTGTTCCGGATGTTGAGGTGTACTCTACAACTTTTCCCAGGGGTACGCATAAAAAGTCTTTATTTCGCTGGTGCAAATCATCTTTGTTCGTAGTAGGTATTAATGCCAGGTCGGCCAGTGTCTTTATTTCTTGTATATTTATTTTATGCTTTGCAAATAGTTCACTATAAAATGGCGAACATAGCGAGAGGTACAACAAAAGCTCCTGTAATTTTTTCTCCTGCATTTTTGTTCCGCCGGCCGCCGGCCGTTTAACTCTTTCTCTTAAAATCACCATTATTTCTCTATAATTACTATTGCCGTTGCTGTTGTTTTGATATGGGATAGTGATACCGAGATCGTTTTTACTCCCATTGAATTTATAGTTTCTAAAGTTAAACCAGATAGCGTCACGTCCGGTTTACCATTTTCCGTATTGATGACTTCCACCTCATTAAATAACGTGCTTTCTGCCCATCCCGTTCCTATTGCCTTAAAAAATGCTTCTTTGGCTGCAAACCGGGCGGCATAATGCTCAAATTTATTTTTTTTTGATTCACAATAAGCTATTTCTGTTTTTGAGAATACCATCTCTCTGAAACCCTTTTCTTTATTGATGCTTGCAGCAATGCGTTCCACTTCGACTATATCAATACCAACACCTGAAATCATATTTATAAGCAGAGTATATAATTTTTTTGTATTTCAAATGTAGCAAAAAAGCTAAAGTGGAAGCTATATCTACAGCAATCCTTTCCGTCATTTTCTATTCCAAACAACTGAATGGGTTAATTGTAACGTATATAAGTAAATATGTTTAAACAGTCATTTTTATTCCTTAGTTTAATTTGCACGACGTTATTTGTAACTGCCCAAACAGGTAAATGTTTCCGGTATAAAGACCTTATATTTTCGGATATTAGCATAAATAAGAATCTAAGTTATGCCTCAAATGCCCCTTCGAATCAAAAAAAGTTCTATCAATTCGACCTTTATCAACCCAAAAATGATCCAGCCAATGGACGACCGCTGATCATCTGGATGCATGGAGGAGGATTCAAATTTGGCACGAAAGAGGCCAAAGGGATAAAACTTTGGAGCAAAAGCTTTGCGCAGCGCGGTTATGTCTGCGCTGCTATCAATTATCGCTTAAGCAAGAAAAACCCTTTGTTTCATTTCGATGAATTGCAAAAAGGCTGCTATTACGCGGTGCAGGATGCAAAAATGGCCGTAGAATATTTTAAGTATCATTGTAAAGAATATAATATTGATCCCGACAAAATTATTCTTGCCGGAAATTCGGCTGGTGCCTTAATTGCTTTGCAGGCTGCTTACGGTAATAATTCGGAATTAGCTGGGATGGCAGGTTTGCCTGATACGGTAGCCGGCGCAAAATCGCATGAGCGATTAAAAGTGGTGGGCGTAATAAATTTTTGGGGCGGCATATTCGATCTTGATTGGCTGAAGAACACGCGTGTCCCAATTATTAGTGTGTATGGCAACCGGGATAACGTAATGTCGCCTACTCATAAAAGCACGCCATTATTTGGAGGGCTTGACATCCACAAACAGGCGGATGCTTTACACATCCCTAACGACCTAAAAATATTTGACGGCTATTCGCACGAACTTCAAAAGCAATTCAATCCATTTTTTTCGGCAAGCAAAAGCACGGAAAAACGTTGGCTGGAGGCAGGCCAGTTTGCTGCTGATTTTCTATATAACACCATTTTCAAATAGCATTAATTAGTAAAACAGATTTATATTTGTTTGATAATTTTATTACTTAAACATTACAACGGATTTAAGGTTATCTATATAACTCATTTTTAATTAAATCTATTTAACATGAAGTTTACCAAGTTTTTCATTGTAGCGGTATTTACAGTTTTAAGTCTTCAATTTGCGAAGGCCGACCCTGTTAACCTATCTTCTAAAACGGCTTTATTAAAGCTGGAAGTTCAGGCACCTCCACCACCGCCGCCGCCAGCTCCGTTTCAACGGCGACACCGGCATTACAGGCATTACCGTCACTATAGGCATCATGGCCGTGTAAGTATTCATCTGCCACCGCACCCGCCTGGTCCGCCGGGACTACCACCGCCGCCACCGCGTCCATAAGCAAAAATTAAACATAGTCTTTGGTCGTAAATAATTAGTTGTATTTTTCTATTCAGCTGCGACCAAAGACTATTTATTTTATTATTTCAAGCCTTCGGAATTCCCAATCACGATCTAATTGATCGTAAACAATATCTCCGCCTGTTTTCTGTGTAAGAACTTGCGCCATTAGCTAAAAAGCTTATTTTATCATGCGTTTACTTTGCTTAATGTAATAATTAGGGAAAGGCCAAACCACATTTATATATTTAAATATGCTAACGTTCGTGACGAAGAAAAATCTCATCTATCATGGCCTGTTTTGGTTCGGCATATATTTGCTTTGGGTTTTCGTTCTCCGCAATTATTCCTTTTCGCTCACCAAAACATTGACTGTGGAGTTTTGCTACCTGCTGTTTATAACAGCAGATTATTACACCGCTATTTACTTTATCATCCCGAAATTTTTAAAGAAAAAAAAGTACGCCTGGTTTATTTTGCTGATGGGAGGTTTGATCGCTTTTTCCGCATTGCTGCGGGCAATCGTTGCGAGAGAAATGAGCCTTCATGTATTTACAGGGAGCGCCAAAACAAATTTTGGCGCTTTGTATCTTAACTCAGTAGTGAATATTTTTATTTGGGTTGAACTTATTATCCTGGGAAAATTGATCTTCGACCGGATATATAACCAGCAGCAACTTGCGCTTTTAGAAAAGGAAAGAATAAAACATGAATTGGATTTTTTAAAGGCGCAGATCAACCCCCATGCGCTTTTTAACTCGCTAAATTCTATTTATGGCCATATAGATAAAAGCAACCAAACAGCCAGGAATATTTTACTGCAATTTTCCGGCTTACTGCGATACCAGCTATATGACAGCATGGTTGATCAGATCAGTTTAGAGAAAGAACTGGAATATCTAAAAAACTATATCGCTTTTCAGAAGTTGCGGAAAGACGAAAAACTTATCGTGGATGTTAATATCGATGCGGTACCCGGCGAATATAAAATTGCACCCTTATTACTGGTTATTCTGACAGAAAACGCTTTCAAATTTGTAAGCAGCTTTGTAGATAAACCAAATAATATCTCTGTTAAAATAACGGCCAGGGGGAGGGTATTTGCTTTCAGCATCTGTAATACAACGGAATGCACACGGCGGCCGTCTTCTCCCAACCCGGGTGGAATTGGCTTGGGTAACTTAAAAAGGAGGCTACAGCTTTTATATCCGGGTAAACATGAGCTTACCTTTGGTCAGCAAGAAGGTTATTACGAAGCGAACCTAAAAATTGAACTGGAATGAAATTAAAGTGCGTGATCATAGACGATGAACCTATTGCCAGGAAACTCATTGAAGAGTTTATAGATGATATTGATTTTTTGGAATTGGTGGGACAGGCAGAAAATCCGGCAAGAGCTATAAAACTGCTTACCGAAAATCAGGTTGATGTGATCTTCCTGGATATAAATATGCCTACCATCAACGGGATCGATTTTTTAAAAAGCTCAAAAAATACAGCAAGTATCATCATGACAACCGCCTATGCCGAATATGCCGTGGAAGCTTTTTCATTGGATGTATTGGACTACCTGGTAAAGCCCATTCCTTTCGACCGGTTTTTAAAGGCCTGCAATAAGGCTAAGGAAATATATGATAATAAACAACTCTTATCCGCCAGGCAGCAACCTGCAAATGATCATTTTTTTATTAAGTGCGATAACCAGATCGAAAAAGTATTTTATGCTGACCTATTGTACGCAGAGTCGATGATGAATTATGTATTGCTGTATACCCCAACACGTAAAATGATCGTTTATTTAACGCTTAAAAGTTTAGAAGAGCAACTGCCCGAAAGCCTGTTTTTAAAGGTCCACAAATCATTCATTGTAAACCGCAGTAAGATAAAAAGCATCGAAGGTAATATGATCAATATGGGGACTGAGAAGATCACCATCAGTCAAAACCTGCGCGAAAAAGTGCTGAAAGAGATTTTGAAAGACAAAATGATCAAAAGGTAAGTGATTCAGATAAGACCAGGTGCCAACCCCTCACAGGACTAACAATTAAATATTTATGGAATGTTCTATTTTGAGTGTCCACTTTTCCGGGCGTTCCACCAAATGTGGAACACCCTGGAACACCCGGAACGGCTGTGTCGTCCTGAAAAAAGTTTACACTTTTAATGATTAATCCTGTCTTGAATTTACACTTGATTATAGTCCTGTAATAGCTTTACACTTTTTAAAGATAAAGAAAAAGCTATTGTTGTTTGTTTGTCGTGTTGGAATGTGG
>JANYAB010000110.1 GCA_025355225.1 Bacteroidota bacterium | reverse complement strand
CAACAATTAGCCAAAGCCCAGCAGGATAACCTGAACCGTAGTCTTGATCTTCAACGGGTAGTGGTTGCCCGCGTGAAAAATGGCCTTAATCCGGGTGTCGACTCTTCATTGGCCAATGCAGAAGTATCAAATGCACGTATTGCTTTGACTAACGCTCAGCAAACAGAACAAGAACAAGGCAACCAACTTGCGCAATATCTGGGTATTCCGCCGCAGAACTTTTTGCTGGATAGTATTTTTGTGAGTAAGGCTCCAAATAATGCAGATCAGCAGCCTGTGCTAAATCCAGACGACCATCCCATACTAAGATATTACCGTGGACGTATCAGCGTAAGCGATGAGCAAGCTAAATATTATAGTACATTCAGTTATCCCACGTTCAGCTTATTCGGGGTATATCAGGGAAGAGGTTCGGGTTTTGGATCTAATTATAGTACTAATCAAAATGATTTCAGCGGAAGCTATAGTAGCGGCGTCGACCCTACGCGTTATAATTATTTATTTGGTGTTGGCATGATCTGGAATATTACCAACCCTTTCAGGGTGCGTTACCAGGTGAGATCACAAAAGTTTACTTCGGAGCAATTCAAGAATGAATATGACCTGGTTGGACAGCAATTACATGATCAACAGGTCTTGGCCGAAACAAGAATTGCCAACGCATTAAAAAACTATCGGGAAGTGCCAATAGAAGTAAAAGCTGCGTCAGATGCTTATGGCCAAAAGTTTGCCTTATACAAAAACGGATTATCCAATATTGTTGATTTTACCCAGGCGCTTTATACTTTGAACCGCGCCGAGGTTGATCGGGATATCGCATCAAATAATGTTTGGCAGGCGCTGTTGTACAAAGCGGCCGCCACAGGCGATTTTGCCATATTTATAAATAATTTTTAATCAAAATATATAAACAAAATGGGGCTGATTAAAGGAGCGCTGCGAAGGCCGATTACCGTGCTCGTAATAGTTGCGGGATTGTTTTTCTTCGGTATTAGTGCCGTACGTACCATTAAGATTGATATTTTCCCTAATCTTAACCTGCCGGTAATTTATGTATCGCATCCTTATGGTGGTTTTACACCTAACCAAATGGAAGCCTATTTTGGTAAGCAATATGTTAATCTTTTGCTGTATGTTTCGGGGGTAAAAAGTATCGAAAGCCGCAATATAGCAGGGCTGACCCTCCTTAAGTTAACCTTTTACGAAGGCACCAATATGGCGCAGGCCGCCGCCGAAGTAACTTCGTACACCAATAGGGCGCAGGCCATTTTCCCTCAGGGCTCGCAGCCGCCATTTATTTTGCGTTTTGATGCCTCAACGCTTCCTGTAGGGCAGTTGGTATTTACCAGCCCGACACGCTCCAACAACGAATTGCTCGATTTGGCGAATATTTATGTGCGTTCATCGTTTACGTCAATTCCCGGTTTGGTGGCCCCAGCGCCCTTTGGCGGTAATGTAAGGACAGTGGTGATAAAGGTGGATCCCGAATTGTTACGTTCGCATAATTTGACTCCCGACCAGATCGTAGCTGCTTTACGGGATAATAACCAGAATACGCCGTCGGGTAATGTGCGCATAGGTGATTATAACTATTTAACCCCAACCAATACGACGATAAAACAGGTAAAGGATTTTGGCGATATACCACTTTTTAAAAGTGGTATCCAAACGGTTTTTCTGCATGATGTAGCTTCTGTTGAGGATGGGGCGGATATTACAAGCAGTTATGCCCTGGTTAACGGTAAACGGTCTGTTTACCTGCCAATCACTAAATCGGCAGATGCTTCTACCTGGGAGGTAGTACAAAATCTTAAAAAGGCGATTCCCCGTTTCCAGGCTTTGCTGCCTCCGGATGTAAAACTGTCTTATGTGTTTGACCAATCGGTATACGTGATCAACGCAGTAAAAAGTTTGGCCGAAGAAGGTGCTATTGGCGCAGTACTCACCGGGTTGATGGTGTTGCTGTTTCTTGGCGACAGAAGGGGAGCCTTAATTGTAATACTGACCATACCAACCTGTATCATATCGGGCATATTTTTCCTCTCGCTGTTTCATCAAACGATCAATATCATGACGCTGAGCGGCCTTTCGCTTGCTATTGGTATCCTGGTTGATGAGTCGACAGTAACCATCGAGAACATACATCAGCATTTTGATATGGGCAAACCCAAGGCGCTCGCTATTTGGGATGCTTGCAGGGAGATAGCCTTCCCCAAATTATTGATCCTGTTTTGTATCCTGGCCGTGTTTGCACCGGCGATTACTATGACCGGAATCCCCGGCGCATTGTTCCTGCCGCTTTCTATGGCTATAGGTTTTTCCATGATCACTTCTTACCTGCTTTCGCAAACTTTTGTACCGGTGATGGCCAACTGGGTAATGAAAAATGAGCATGAAGACAAAAGTCATGATGATGGTTTTGCATTGGAAGATGAAGGAGCTTCATGGGAACAAAAGGAATTGGCGGTAAAAAAAGCTACTGAAGGCAATGGTAACAAGCTATCCCGATTCGATAAGTTCCGGCTTCGTTTCCTGCGCCTTATAGACTGGATGATGCCTAACAGAAAACTGATAGTTGTCCTTTATACGATAGTTGCATGCGGTCTGGCATTTTTACTTTTTAGCCTTATCGGGCATGATGTATTGCCAAAAGTAAATTCAGGTACTTTCCAGGTACGTTTGCGCGCCCCTGATGGTACGCGGCTGGAGCGTACCGAAGCTATTACTTTGAGAGCGATTAAGGTATTGGATAGCCTGGTAGGCAAAGAAAATGTAGAGGTAACTTCTGCAATGGTGGGTCAGCATCCGGGGCAATTTTCAACCAGTCCTATCTATCTGTTCATGGCAGGTCCGCACGAGGCTGTTTTACAAGTTAATCTTAAGGAAGGTTATAAAGTTGATTTGGATGATCTGAAAGAGCGTTTCAGAAGTGGAATGAAAAAAGTGCAACCGTCCGTACAACTTTCATTTGAGCCCATTGAATTGACTGATAAGATTTTGAGCCAGGGTTCACCTACTCCGATTGAGGTAGCTATATATGGGAAAGCCAAGACACAAAACGTGATTTACGCATTTAAGGTGCTTAATAAATTAAAACAAATAAATTATTTGCGCGATGTCCAGATCGGACAATCATTCAGGTATCCGGCAATTGATATAAAAATAGATCGTGTACGTGCTGCACAATTGGGCCTTAGTTTAAATGATATATCACGTTCGCTGGTCGCATCAACATCCTCATCCAGGTACACCGAAAAAAATGTTTGGCTGGATGAAAAGGTGGGCCTGGCCTATAATGTGCAGGTGGAGGTACCTGAATATCAAATGGCAAGTTTGAATGACATTAAGGAGATACCTGTAACCGCTAACCAATCGCGTCCCGTTTTAAATGACGTAGCCGATATCAAGCAGGATACCACTTATGGCGAAAACGATGATATTGGTGCAATCCCAATGCTGACGGTTACTGCAAACCTGAACAAAAAAGACCTGGGTACAGCTACAGACGATGTCAAGAAAGCAATTAGTTCGATGGGGAAACTGCCCCGCGGGTTAACCATTGAAACCCGCGGTTTAAGCACCACACTTACTGATACGCTGGATAGTTTGCAAACTGGCTTGATAGTAGCCGTGATTGTTATATTTTTAATGCTTGCTGCCAATTTCCAGTCTTTTAAAATGTCTTTTGTTGTATTGTCAACCCTTCCGGCGGTTTTATTTGGTTCTTTATTACTGGTAAAAATCACTGGCGCTACCCTCAATCTGCAGTCATATATGGGAATGATCATGTCTGTGGGGGTATCAATTTCTAATGCGGTATTACTGATAACAAATGCCGAGGAGCTAAGGAAACACAACGGCGATGCACTAAAGTCGGCCCGTGAGGCGGTTACTTTACGCTTAAGGCCCATCTTAATGACCAGTTTAGCAATGATAGTAGGTATGATCCCCATGGCAACGGGCTTAGGTGATGGGGGCGATCAGACCTCACCATTAGGCCGCGCTGTAATTGGCGGACTCTTTGCGTCAACTTTTGCTGCTTTATTAATCCTACCTTTAATTTTTGCCTGGGTACAAGGCAATACCACTACTGATTCGGTTTCACTAGACCCTGAAGATAAAGAAAGTAAATTCTATGTCCCTTTGCATCATCATGAACATCCTCAAAAATAGATCGACACTTGCGGTTATATTGCTTATCGCCGCTATTACAATCGGTTCCTGTAACTCTGATAAAAAAGAAAAGGAACAGCAGGTAAAAACGCAACAGCAGGAAAACGCGGCGGAAGTACCGTCTGTCGAACTCGTTCCTATTCAAAAAGGTAAACTAAGCTCGACCATTGCTGTACCAGGCGAATTGATCCCTTACCAACAAGTGGATTTATATGCAAAGATAAACAGCTACGTAAAAAGACTGTTGGTTGACATTGGATCCGAAGTACATACCGGTCAATTATTGGCTACTTTGGAAGCACCAGAGATCAATTCACAATTAGCGGCGGCTCAATCGAGAATAAAACAGCAGGAAGTTATTTATTTTGCCAGTAAAGCAACTTACGACCGTTTACTAAGCACCAGCAAAACGCCGGGGACCATTTCGGAAAACGATCTGGAGCAAGCCGAGGCCAAAAAGAATTCCGACTATGCCAATGTCGAGGCCGCAAAATCATCTTATAAAGAAGTAGCCGCCAACCTTGATTATTTACAGATAAAAGCTCCATTTGACGGGGTGATCACCTCGCGAAATGTAAATTTGGGAGCGTATGTAGGCCCCGCGGGAAAAGGGTCGGATCTACCCTTATTTGTCGTGCAGGATCAAAAAAGAATGCGCCTGGTGATTTCTGTGCCGGAATTGTACACCGGTGGTTTGAGCAGCAAGAGTGAAGTTACTTTTTCAGTTAAAGCATTACCTAACCAGAAATTTTCGGCGAGGGTAAAACGTCTCGCCGGCGCGTTGGATGAAAAATTAAGATCAGAGCGCCTGGAAATGGACGTTTACAATAAAGATAAACGCCTGCTACCGGGTATGTATGCCGACGTAGATGTCCCCGTTCCAACCAGGGATAGTACTTTTATTGTAGCAAAAACTGCAGTAGTGATTTCAACCGAGAAAGTATTCGTTATACGGGTAAATAATCATCGTGCCGAATGGGTAAATGTAAAGAAAGGATTCCAGTCGGGTGATAAAACCGAAATTTACGGCGATCTTAAGCCAGGCGATAAATTAGTAAAGCAAGCTACTGACGAGATAAGGGACGGACAACAAGTAAAAGATTAAAGAGGTACACTAATTTCACCAATTTATTCGAATTACACGAATCGAAATTTCTCAATTCGTGCAATTCGTGCAAAAACTCACATGGCTTCCGATATTACCTCCGTAACCTCGGGAACCATGCGTTTTAGCAAGTTTTCAATACCAGCTTTTAAGGTAATAGTTGAGGATGGACAGCCGCTGCATGATCCGCGCAACTCCACAGTTACAACACCTTCGTTAAATGATTTGTAGGTGATAGCACCACCATCCTGTTCTACCGCAGGGCGAACATAATCTTGTAATATCTGCTGTATTTTTA
>JANYAB010000074.1 GCA_025355225.1 Bacteroidota bacterium | reverse complement strand
TTCTCCATTCTATTTTTTTCGTTCTCTGTCGTAATAATTTTCTGGGCAGCTACAATGGGTAAAAGAGCGCCGATCTTAATCTTGCGCAAGCGGGCTCCATAATATGTCGCATCGTCCATTGCCTGGTTTATGAATATATAGGCATCTTTTACGTTCCTGTCCTCCCAGTATAATTTCTCACCCAATTTAAAAATAGCAAGTGTTTCTTTTGTCGATGATTTGATATCGTTTATAGCGCCTATGGCCAAAAGATTAGTGCGGGTTTGTGAATCATTTGGCCCAGTATAAAAAAAACTTAAACCTGTAGCTACCATAGCCCGCTGGTGTGCCGTAAGCTTATAATGGTCAAGAAGCTTGATATAGTATACGGATGGTTGACTTATTTCTCCTACCCTTATTTGCCTGTTGCCAAGATTCATCAGCCGGTCAAACGAATTCGGCTTTGCTATAGCAATAGCCGAATCGAGATACCTGATAGATGTTGCATTATCAAATGGCGTATAAATTCCGTCATTATTATAGTCGGCCAGATCAGAGTAAGCACGTGCTTTTAATGCATAGTACTCCAATTTGGAGCTGTCATTAAGTGAATGCGTGTTAATTTGGTTTAGGCAGTCGAAAGTTTCTTTAAACATTCCGGATGATAACAGGATAAAGCCGAGTTTTATCCGACTTTCGTATTGCCTGGATACATCTTTAGTAGCCTGACTTATGGCAAGTAATTTTTGCGTATATACATAAGCCGAATCGTACTTATAAACGTTATATTCCTCATATAATTTAGTGCAAATATCATATTGAACGTTATAATTGGTTTTTGGAGTGCCACCTAACCTCTGTCTTAACTTTCTTATGCGCAATTCTTTTTGGTCATCGTATATCTTTCTCCTGCCAAGTTCTTTCTTTAATTCAGCTAAGAAATCTGTTTTTACCGATGAAAATGCCGAGAATCCAAAAAGTGATAAGAACAAGGTTAGAAGAAAAATTCTCATATCGAAATTGGTTTATCTGAAGCAACTAAGCTATACTTTAAAAATAGTATTAAAAAACGATTTTACCAACGCAATTTTTAACTGCTTTATAGGCAAAAGGTTAAATTAATAATTTTAAAAAACCAATTATAACTGATCGATATGATAGTGGTTAAGCAGGTTGAGTAAAACGCCGTTAGTCCACCCAAAACCATCCTGTAGTGGGTATTCGCCGCCACCGGCTTTTACATCGGTATCTATTACATTATATTTTTCCATCAACTTACCGGTATCATTGAACACACCAAGATTGGTTCTGACCCAGTTTTCTGCGATTGTGCGTGCAAGGCCGAATTGATGGTAATTATTTAAGCCGTCAATCGCCATATATTGCAAAGGCGCCCAGGCATTTGGGTTATCCCATTGTTGACCGGAGCGCTTAAATGTAGTAACCAGGCCCCCATGCTTTAAAAACTTCGTTTTCAAAGCAACTGCCACTTTTTCTGCCTGCCTGGTATTTGCTATTTTAAATTCTAATGGATAAGTACCGGCAAGTGTTTGACTGGACGTGGTATGTTTCAATTTCCAGTTGTAATCCATAAACCAGCCATCTTTTTCACTCCACGAATATTTAAGGATCGCTTTTTTACGCAGCATGGCTTTGGTTAAATAAAGGCGATATTTAATGCCATTTCCCTGCAACTGGTACGACTTAGCTACGGAAAGTTCGAGGTGATAAAGTAAGCAGTTCAGATCAACGGGAATAATAAATGTAGTTTGAATAGTTTCCAGTTTGCCTGTTGTATCCATCCAACGGGTACTAAAGTCCCATCCCGACTCTGCCGCCGCCCGTATATTGCGGTAAAAATCTTCCTTTTTTTGCTTGGTTTCTTTTGCAGCGTTTACATCTTTTTTAAACGATTCTTCCCGGGGTTTGTCAGAATCGTCCCAATAACGGTTCAGTATTTCTCCGTCTGGCATACGTACTGCCATACGATAGGCCTGTCCCGGCTTTAATTTTTCAGCGCCGCTCATCCAAAAGGCGTATTCTTTTAATAATTCCGGTTGGTATTTTATGATTACTTTCCCGCCCTCATCTTTCGCCAGCAGATCAAGCATCATTGAAAAAAACGGTGGTTGCGACCGGGTTAAATAATAAGTACGTGTTCCGTTTGGTATAAAACCATATTTATCAATAAGGTATGCAAAATTATCGATCATATTTTTAATGATCTGCGTTTTATGGCTCTCCTGCAAACCAAGCATGGTAAAATAAGAATCCCAATAGTAGGTTTCGCGGAAACGCCCTCCGGGCACTATAAAATCATTGGGCAAAGGCAATAATGAAGAATATTTTGAAACGGTATCGTGCCTGCGATAAAGCACCTGCCATAATGTGTCGATATGCTTACGTATACCAGCAGAAATATCACTCTTAAAACCATCATTATGTGTGCCTGGAATAACAAAGTTATCAGTTACAAACTGTTTAAGATCAAATCCTGGTTTATCTTTTTGGCCGTCATAATCCTTCATAATAAGTTTTGGGTCACGCTTTGGCGTAGCATCAACAAAAGTTTTATTG
>JANYAB010000071.1 GCA_025355225.1 Bacteroidota bacterium | reverse complement strand
TGCCAATATCTGTGTTTTACCAGTCCCCGGTCCGGCGATCACCAAAACCGGGCCATCCATTTGCTCAACGGCAGCCAGTTGTTCGGGGTTAAGTTTGCTTAGGGCTTCCTGGAATTGGGTGTTGTATTTATTGGGGGTGGGTTGCATAATTGTTAGCGGATAAAGTAAATGAGGTATTAATTTACTTGATAATGGAAAAAGATTTAACAACTTTTAATCGGTAGTCAAATCTAAACTTTCATTTTATTAGTTTTAAGTTGTTGCCGAACATAAATAAGAATTGTTCAACATTTTCCCCTGGCGTTCCTAATTCAAGTGACTTTTTATTTACCAATTTCAAAAAATCAAGATACCTTTTCTGCGCATTGCTGTAGGTGATTCCATTTAAAGAAAAATCATCATATACTTTATTTGCAAAAACGTCAATAAGTCGCTGGTCTAAAATTAAACAAGGATTGTCATCAAATTTGATGTCAAGAAAGTATAATAGTTTGCTATAAGTTGACAAGCCAAGCCCTGAAACATTTTTCATTGCCTTGGTCAGGTCGTTAAAGTCGATGCTTGTTAAGTTCTCTTTACCTTTTAGGTTTCTGAAAGCCGTTTCAAGTGTATGAATGTTTTGTAAGATATTTACGAAATTATTCCCCCTCATTCCACTTGTATAACCCCAATAAATTGTTTTTAGAATCAATTCTCTTATAGAATTGTTCGAGTTGAAAATATCTTGCCGGCTAATATTTAGAGCTTCCTTGTTATCGAAAAGTTTGTCGTTCAAATCTGCCAACCAATCAATTTTGCTTTCAGCTATTCGCCAAGTGTTTCGCTTTGTCGTAAAACTTTGTTGTCTTACCGGTAAGTTTGAAATGAGTATTTTGTAGTTGTCTATGTTCATTGGATGTCGTTTTTTGGAATTGCTGTTAACTAACTGCAATTTGCAATCCCGTTTTTTCGCTTTCAAAAAAATCGTGCGCGTTTAAGCGCATCCTGACTTTTTCGCCATCCAGTTTACTTTCAGGGCAATAGCCATCAAAAAAATGATCCCACATATTGGACTGGATTTATTGGTTGTAGAATTAAATGTAGGCATAATTAGGTTAAACTATGCGACTGTTATGATAGAATTATAAGCAATTAAATATTAAATTTGTGAAAATAGATTGGCGATGCGTACGACACAAATAAGGCAACAACTGCACGAGTATATTGATTCAGCGGAAGACAAAAAGCTAAAGGAGATTTATACGCTTTTGCAAGATGATATTGCAGGTGACTACCAGCTTAGCGAGGAGCAAAAAATTGAATTGGATAAACGTTCTCATGATTATCAAAACGGCATAGGCAGAACCTACACGTGGGATGAAACTGTAGCGATGGCTAAACAAAAGCTAAACGAGCGTAAAAACAGTAGATGAGTTATACTTATGAACTGCGCCAGGAAGCTGCTATAGAATTTACCGACTCCTATATTTGGTATGAAGAAGAGCAGGATGGCCTCGGCGATAAATTTATAGCCGCATTTTATAGCAAGCTCAATCAAATCTGCGAAAATCCTTATCATTACAAAACTTCCTATAAAAACTATCATGAAACCTTAACTGATAAGTTCCCATTTTTGATCGTCTACAATATCGATGAAGGTGAAAAAAAGATAATCGTTATGGCAATATTTCATACCAGTCGAAATCCCAAAAAGAAATTCAGAAAATAGCAATCAAAAAAATCATTTAATTTATTGCTGACAAGGATATGCCCGACAGCGTTATTTTTGCATAAGCCAACGCTGCTAAAATATCTTCTTTCTCAAGTTCGGGATGATCAGAGACGATCTTGTCAAATAACATGCCGGAGGCTATCAAATCAATAATTACTTCAACAGGCCAGCGCATGTGGTGGATACATGCTTTTCCGTGACTTATATTTTTATCAATAGTAATTCTATCCAATAGGTTATTCATCATATTCAAATTTACCATTAAATTTAAAGAATTGCCAACTCTACCTCACCTTTGCCAAAGCAACAATATCCCTCACCTCCAAAATTTGCTTCTCGTAACCATACAAAGTTACATGGATCATTGCCAAACCTAACTCAGCAAGGGTACTTACAAATTGCGGCATTACAACACGGAAAAATGGATATAGCCACGACATATATTTGTAAGCCGGTAGCACATTCTTCAACCCCTTTGTAGGGTTCATATACCCCGGCCTGAAAGCAAATACCTGTTTAAAGGGCAGTTTCATCAGTTCATTTTCAGTTTTTCCTTTTACACTTCCCCACATCGATCTTCCTTTTTCGGTGCCGTCTGTTCCCCTTCCTGAAACATAGCAGAAGGTCATATCGGGATTAAGCTTACATAATGTTTGTGCAACATTGAGAGTTAAGGTATAAGTGAGCTTGTAGTATTCAGGCTCTTTCATCCCAATTGACGAAACGCCCAGGCAAAAATAACACGCGTTATACCCCGAAAGTTGGCCTTCAATAGCCGAAAGATCAAAAAAATCCGAATGAATGATCTCTTTGAGTTTAGGATGTGTTACTCCACAAGGCTTCCTATTAATCACTAAAACCGCCTCTACCTGCGGATGTTGTAAACATTCGTGCAATACGCCTTCGCCCACCATACCAGTGGCGCCGGTTACAATTGCCCTTATTTTTGTGTTAATGTCCATGCTGCTAAATTCAATATCAGAGCTTCTTTTTTAATTTATTTAGCTCGTTAACATCAGTAATATCCTGGTGGCGGCCGCTTACTTGCTTATTCTTTATTAAATCATCCAGTCCTATGTAACTAACCGGTAATCCATCAACATCAATAATTAGCTTATTGGGGTGGGCTTCCTTAAAATTAACGCCATCGATCTCATTAAGGATGTCAATTCGCAGGGGTGGATAACCAATTTGAGTAATAATGCCCTTTTGTAAAAAATCCTCCTTTTCCATACCTAATGACGCCATGCCGAACTCATTAAGAACATGCAGCATTTTTGTGGCATTATCATTCGAAATATCGATCCAAATATCCAGGTCACCTGTGTGCCTGGGTTTTCCATGAAAAGCAAGCGCGTAACCACCCACGATCATGTAATCAACTGCATGCTTGTTTAATAAAGCGACAAAATCCTCAAAATCGTTGTCCAAGGTCATGGATGCAGCTTTCTTTTAATGACTACCGTTTTATCCATGCGCTGACCGGGTTTCAAACTATGGGACCTTAATTG
>JANYAB010000790.1 GCA_025355225.1 Bacteroidota bacterium | reverse complement strand
CTTGATCTTGGTATTATTCCTGAGCAAAAGCTGGTGTATGACTTCCGGAAGTTCCGTAGTTGTATAGCGGGTTGACACATAGATCCTGCGGTTATGCGCCAGTTTACCGGTAATAAAACCTCTGGCCAACAATTCACTCAGCAGCTTGTCGATCTGGTAACGTTTGCTGTAGGTATAGTACATGGCTTTGATGCCCGCCTTTTTGAGCATTTGCGGCAGCAGGTCCTTTTTGCGCGCTCCGGTCATCCGCGTTAAAATATAATCCTTGGTTGTACCCACCAACTCTTTATTGCCGATTATGCTTTTGATGCTTAGGAATGCTCTTAACAGGTCGATCTCGTAAGGCGTCTTGGTTTTGCGGTAAAACTCAAACATCATGGTGATGCTCATCATCACGGTGACATCACGGCCTCCCTTTTTCTCCCAATCATCAATAGCCCTTTGCGTTTTCGCGGCAGAGGCCATCATGGTATCAATATCACCACCGTTCAGGTTCAATATCTTCATTGCCTGCTGCATCTGCCAGTAATCGATACAGACCTGGCGGAAGTCCTCATCCTGCTCACCCGCCTGAGTAAATTCATCAATGCCGGTTTCCGGGTTAAATTCCTGCCCGTCACCGGTAAAACCGTTATAGTCCTCGTCAGGAATAAAAGCTTCGTCTTCAGTCAGGAAATTAATTTTGTTGAGTAAGGATGCAGGTAAATTTCCACGGTAGTAGGCATAAAGCACCTGCCGGTAAACCGTCGACAGATCGGCATATTCTACCATCTTGGCGAACTTAGAGATGCCGTAATCAAAGATCTCGTCCAGATTGCCCGGAAGCCCTGAAATGAGATATAAAGGAAAGGGTATATACTTCGCGTCTTTCGCCATAAAGAACCATCCAAGGAGGCAAGCCGTAAGGGACTATATACCCATTTTGAATAGACTAAAGTACGAAAAAATGGGCCATTTTGGAAACGGATAAAGCAGCAAAACACACAAAGAAAGCATTACGTCCACTCACGAAACAGGTCATCAGCTATTCCATTAAGCATCAAATAAAGTAAAGAAAATACGCTCCAGTGGATAAACCGCACCAAATTGACCCCTTTCGGCCAATTTGGTGTTGACCACTTTCAGTTATTAGAATCAAATAGTTAAGAATGTCAATGAAATTGGCGGAGAGGGGGCAATCAAAATGGTTTTTCCATGTACCCTTTAATACAACGCCAAAACTGATGGAACGGTCTATCTCGGTAAAATACCAGGTTTCGGTATGACCGTCATTCCAGCTTGCTTTGGCGAAAACACCGAAATCTTTGGTCAGATACTGCTCCCGCTACCCCGAATCCTCACAGTAAGTTGATATACAATTTGTTATGAGGATTTTTTATTTTAGTTCGGTGCAATATGCGGTGCAATTGTAACTTATCATATTCGATGGCCTACTCCTCAACAAGACATAACATTAATCAATGCCCTGCCTTTATATCTAAACGGGATCTCATAGTAAAAAGTGCTGACAATTTCTCAGGTCTTTGAAAGTTTACTCAGCCCGCCGCCGTAAGTAACAAATGTTACCGTTTATCTTTTTTGCTGAAACTACTTTTGTTTCAAATAAAAAGTAAATGAGAAGTATAACGCATTTTTTAAAGCTCCTTATCATTACGGTGATCGCAACCGGTGGCGTTAGGCTGACAGCAGAGGCGCAGGAAACTGTTAAAAACTTAAGCCTGAATGAAGTAATAACAGCGGTTTTAGCCAATAATAAAAACATCCAGTTAGCCAAACTGGATGGAAATATAGCGCTTGCCAATTATCTGCAAACGGACGCAATTTTCCTTCCGGAGGCAAATCTATCTTATACCGCGATGAGCACCAATAACCCGCTCAATGCGTTCGGCTTCAAACTACAGCAGGGTACGATCACCCAAAATGATTTTAATCCTGCCTTATTGAATCATCCATCAGCAACACCTGATTACCTCGCGCAGTTAGAGGTCAAACAGCCTCTGCTCAATGTCGATATGCTCTACATGCGTAAAGGTGCCGAAAAGCAAACCGAAGTTTACCAATACAAAATACAGCGTACCCAGGAGTACATGACTTTTGAAACCACAAAAGCTTATCTGCAGTTGGAGCTGGCGTACGAAGCGGTGAAGGTACTGATAGAAGCAGAAAATACAGCTAAATCAGTATATAAATATACGGATGATCACTTCAAACAGGGATTGATACAGAAGTCTGACTTACTCAACGCGCAAGTGCATCTTACCTCCGTTCAAAGTAGCCTTGCCAAAGCCAATAGCAGCATCAGCAACACGTCAGATTACCTCGGTTTGTTAATGGGACAGCCTGGCGGAACAATTTACAAGGTTAGTAATGAACCGCAACAAAGCTTGCCCACTACCGACGACACAAAAAAAGTATTTGCCAACCGATCGGATTTTATGGCCATGCAAAAGGCAATTGATGCATCTGATCTGATGATCAAATCCAGCCAGATGAGCTATCTGCCCAAGCTGAACGCATTTGGCAATTACCAATATAATGACAGTCATCTAACCGGGTTCGGTGCCAACGCTTATTTGGTTGGGGTACAGTTATCCTGGAATGTATTTAACGGCAATAAAACCAGGCATGTGATCGCTGCGCAAAAACTGGAACGGGACAAGTTGGCTGTTCAGTTAGCGCAGCAGAAAGACCAAAGCCAAGTGGAGCTGGGTAAAGCTTACCGCGACCTTTCCGATGCCCGTTTCGAAATGGGTCAGGATCAGGCAGCGATAGATCAGGCATCCGAAGCCCTCAGGATATTACAAAACCGCTACCAACAAGGGCTAGTCAGCACCAATGACGTATTAACAGCCGATACCCAGCTATCACAATTAAAGTTTTCGCTCGCACAGGCACGGTTCACCGCGAATCTGGTAAAGGCCCATATCCAATTATTAATCACAACGACCACCAAATAAAACGATCATAAAATGAGACAATATATTTGCAAAAACAGGGCTTTACAACTATTCACCGGGATTGGTCTACTGATATTCAGCTCCTGTTCTTCCAATGAAAAAAAGGAAATGCAAACCGGTGCCGATACGGCGATATTAGTTACGGTAAGCCTGCCTGCCACCGACTCCAAACAGAACTTAATGGTAAGCGGACAGGTGGAAGCCAGTCAAATTGCCAATATCAGCACCAGGGTAATGGGTTATGTCACCAGGATAAATGTTCAAGTTGGTGACCGTGTAAATAAAGGTCAACTATTGGCAACGATCAGTAATGACGATATATTGGCAAAGCGCGCACAAACAGACGCGATGATCACTCAGGCCGAGGCTGGGTTTAAAAACGCGCAAAAAGACTACGACCGTTTTACCGCGTTGTATAAGCAACAAAGCGCCTCGGCCAAAGAACTGGATAATATCACACTACAATACCAATCCGCCAAATCCAACCTCGAGGCCGCCAAACAGCAACGTAACGAAGTAAACGCTATGCTGAACTATACCAATCTAACCGCTCCGTTTGCCGGAACGGTTACCCAAAAATTAATAGACGCGGGCAGTATGGCAAACCCCGGAATGCCATTATTGACGATAGAACAAACTGGCAGCTACCAAGTGAGCGCGTCTGTTCCGGAAAGTGAAATCAGACTTATTAAGGAAGGTATATCAGTAGCCGTAAATATCGATGCTATTCCTAAAGTGATCAACGGCAAAGTAGCACAAATCAACCAGTCTTCTGCAAGCAGCGGCGGGCAATATTTGATCAAAATAAATATCCCCGATAATGAAAAACAGGGATTGTTCGCAGGCATGTATGCCAACGTAGCGATCCCTGTGAAGCAGGATAAACGCATCACTACAAACAATGGGCAGGTCACGGTTCCGGTATCTGCTATTGAGTATAAAGACCAGTTAACCGGTCTTTATACCATCAGTAGTAACCATACCGCCTTGCTACGATGGGTAAGGCTTGGCAGAACACAGGGGAACCAGGTACAAGTATTGAGCGGGCTGTCCGCGAATGAGCGGTTTATCGTAAGTGCCGATGGCAGATTATATAACGGAGTAGCCGTCAAAATAAAATAAGGACATGAAAGACGGATTTGCAGGAAATATTGCGAAGGCATTCATACAGTCAAAATTAACTATACTGTTGATGCTTGCCTTTTTACTCATTGGCGGTTACAGCACGTTTTTAATTCCGCGTGAGGAAGAACCACAGATACAGGTACCGATGGCCGATATTTTTATCGGTTACCCCGGGGCGTCCCCGAAAGATGTGGAAACCAAAGTTGCCGCGCCTATCGAAAAAATGATCTCGAATATCAAGGGCGTAGAATACGTATATTCTACTTCGATGCAAGGACAGGCAATGGTGATCGTGCAGTTTAATGTAGGCGAAGATGTGGAGCGCTCATTAGTGAAGCTGTACAGCGAGCTGATGAAGAATATGGATAAAATGCCACAGGGCGTTACGCTTCCATTGATCAAAACAAGGGCTATTGATGACGTGCCGGTATTGGGCTTGACCTTGTGGAGCGATAAATATGACGATTATCAGCTGAAACAGATGGGCCAAGAACTGGCTAATGAGGTTAAAAAGATCAATGATATATCGGACGTCAACATCATCGGAGGACGCAACCGCGAAGTGAAAGTATTGCTCGATAAAAACAAGATGGCGGAAAACCGTGTGGATTTTTTATCCCTGAGCAAACAGATAGAGGGTGGTAATATGCAATTGCCCGGCGGTACGCTAATGCAAAAGGATACGGCTTTTTCCGTTGAAACCGGAAATTTCCTGGCTTCTTCGGATGATGTTGGCAACCTAGTGGTAGGCATTAATCAGCAACAACCGGTTTACCTGAAACAGATCGCCAAAGTGGATGAAGGCGCTGAAACGCCGAATCAATATGTGCTGTTTGGCTATGGAAAAGCAGATATGGTAAATGCGCACAGTTTTAAATCCAATTATCCCGCTATTACGCTCTCGGTCGCGAAAAAGAAAGGCGCTGACGCGATGAAATTGTCTGAACAGATCCTGGCTAAGGTGGAGCATTTGAAAGCAAGTTTATTACCTAACGATGTACATTTAACCGTTACCAGGAATTACGGCGAAAGTGCATCTGACAAAGTCAGTGAACTATTGTTCCACCTATTTATCGCTATCGTGGTGGTAACCGTGTTTGTAATGTTGGCCATGGGCTGGCGAGGCGGACTGGTGGTGTTTTTATCAGTTCCGGTAACATTTGCACTTACTTTATTCGCCTATTATTTTATGCATTATACGTTAAACCGTATAACATTATTCGCATTGGTGTTTATTACGGGTATAGTAGTGGATGATTCTATTATCATAGCAGAAAACATGCACAGGCACTTTAAAATGAAGAAGCTGCCGCCGTTAAAAGCTGCTATCTATGCCATTAATGAAGTAGGTAACCCGACTATATTAGCCACTTTTACCGTGATTGCTGCCGTATTACCAATGGCATTTGTATCGGGTATGATGGGCCCTTATATGAGTCCGATGCCGATAGGCGCATCGATTGCCATGATCCTTTCGCTGATCGTTGCCCTGACATTAACACCTTACCTCGGCTATATCTTTCTACGCGAAAAAGAAAACCACGGAATTGCTCACGAAGAGAGCAAACCGAAATTACTGGAGGAAACCCGCATCTATAAAATATACCGCTCTTTAATTCAGCCATTACTGGAAACCCGCTGGAAGCGCTGGACATTTATTCTTAGCATTGTAGTGATCCTGTTTACTTCGTTATCAATGTTCTATACCAAAGAGGTCGCTGTGAAAATGCTGCCCTTTGATAACAAAAATGAGTTCCAGGTGGTGATCGATATGCCGGAAGGTACCACCCTTGAAAAAACGCAGGCAGTAGCCAAGGATATCGGTTCATATATATCCGGGCAGCGACTGGTGCGAAATTATGAGACCTATATCGGTACTTCCGCACCGATCAGCTTTAATGGTTTGGTTAGGCATTACGACTTGAGAAGGGGCGACAACGTTGCTGATATACAGGTGAACCTTGTGGATAAAAAGGACCGCAACGTCCAAAGCCACTGGATCGCCAAAGAAATGCGGGGCCCAATACAAGCTATCGCGGCCAAATATAATGCCAATGTGAAGATCGTGGAAGTTCCGCCCGGCCCGCCGGTACTGTCAACTTTAGTTGCCGAAATCTACGGGCCTGACTACAACGAGCAGATCAAGGTCGCCCAGCAAGTAAAAAACCTAATGAACAAAACGTCCGACGTGGTGGATGTAGATTGGATGGTAGAAGATGACCAGCCCCAATATCATATTGAAGTGAATAAGGAAAAGGCCATGCGCTATGGAATCAGCACAGCGCAGATTGCTGCAACCGTTAATGCTGGTTTGTCTGGTATGCCGGTGGGTAATATTGCGCAGCCCGCCGCGTATAATCAAATCGCCATCAAATTACAATTGAGCGATTCCGATAAAAGCAGCATAGATGATGTGCTGAACTTAAAAGTCGTCGGGATGCAGGGGAATGCCGTATCGGTAAAAGACCTGGTTACCGTAACCCGGCAGATCAAGCCAAAAAGCATTTACCGCAAAAACCAAAAGGAGGTAGTTTATGTGCTCGGTGATATGGCGGGTGACCTGGAAAGCCCTTCTTATGCAATCTCTGATGTATCGGATCATTTAAAAACAGTGACAGTTCCCAAAGGCTTTTCGTTAAAAGAGGAATATACCCATCAGCCAGACATGGAAGACAATTACAGTCTGAAATGGGACGGCGAATGGCAGATCACTTTCGAGGTGTTCCGCGATTTGGGCATCGCTTTCGCCGTGGTAATCATCATGATCTATATCCTGATCGTGGGCTGGTTCCAGAATTTTACTGTACCGCTGGTCATGCTGGCTGCGATACCACTATCCTTAATAGGTATTGTCTTAGGACATTGGATGCTGCACGCCTATTTTACTGCTACCTCGATGATAGGGTTCATCGCACTGGCCGGGGTAATGGTCAGGAATTCGATATTGTTGATTGACTTTATCAATATCAGACTGGATCAGGGTATTCCACTCAAGCTGGCCATCATTGAAGCCGGCGCGGTACGTACCACGCCTATACTATTGACCGCTGGCGCGGTTGCTTTAGGAGCGGTGATCATCTTGTTTGATCCGATCTTCCAGGGACTGGCCATCTCGTTGATGGGCGGTACGATTACTTCTACGTTCCTGACTTTGATCGTGGTGCCCTTGCTGTACTTTAAAATGATGCGTAAGAAATCAAATTAATCATAAAAAATAAAACCATGAAAGAGAGAATAGTACGTGCCGTTGCCGGTACAATTGTGTTGACGAGCGTAATGCTGGCTTATATGGTAAATATTAACTGGTTATGGCTGGGTGTATTTGTGAGCTTCAATTTGTTGCAATCCGCTTTTACCAGGTTCTGCCCGCTGGAGTTGATCTTAAAGGCGATGGGCGTGAAAGATTAAATGTAACATTTGTAACCGTCGGGAACCAAGATTTAAGGGATCTTTGTAACAACAATATTTACTTAACCATCATACATGGAAGAGAAAAAAGAAAAAACGCTCGCAATGTGGCCCGCAATTGTAAAAGCCAAATGTCCTAAATGTCGGGTCGGAGATATTTATGCCAATCCAGTATACAGCCTTAGCGGACAAAAAATGCATTCCAATTGCCCGCATTGCAGTATGACCTATGAGCGGGAACCCGGATATTTTTATGGTGCCATGTATGTAAGTTACGCCTTTATAGTGGCAGAGCTGGTAACGCTGGCTATCGGAACATCCATCCTGACGGGAAGCGATAACCCTTGGTTGTATATTGTGATCTTATTAGGTGTCGTTGGCCTGCTTGCCCCTTTCAACATGCGTTATTCCAGAGTTATCCTGCTACATTGGTTAACTCCAGGCCTGCATTATCACGCTGAGTTAAGTGCTGATCATCAAACCAGGCCCACACCAGTCAATTAAGATAAACTATGAAGAATGTATTAATATATAATTGGACGTTCAGCCGACTACTTTGGATAATTATCGGTATGGTGATTGTTGCTGAAGCTATTGTTGGGAAAGAACTGGTAACTGGTATCGCTGGCCTGATCTACACAGGCATGGGTGTATTTAATAAAACTTTCTGCTCATTGGGCTCGTGCTCAGTTTCACAAAGAGCAGCAAAAAACGATGCTGGAATTGGCGGTATCAAACAAATTGAAAAATAACATGAATTTATTTAAACAGTTATTCGGCGGTTCGCCGACAGATAATTTGGAAAGCCTTATCAACGATGGCGCTTTTTTAGTTGATGTACGCACACCCGGCGAATTTTCTGGTGGCCATGCCAAAGGTTCTGTCAATATACCATTAGACCAACTGCCTCAACAACTTTCAAAGTTCAAAAACAAGAAAAATATTATTCTGTGCTGCATGAGCGGTAGCAGAAGTGGCCAAGCGAAAGCGTTCCTGGAAAAAAACGGATTTGAGAATGTCTACAATGGCGGGAACTGGAATAATGTGGCGCAATACTGCTAACTTAGCTGTATGGATGGACCGGTCAATTTTGCTTTTCAATTTGAACCTGCTTTGATCAAAGAAATTGAGGAGTTTGGTGAACTACGCTCATTTAAAGATGGGGACATCGTAATGGATTACGGCAAGTATATCCGCATGATGCCATTAGTAGTTAAAGGCACTTTAAAAGTCCTAAAAAAGGACGATAATGGGAATGAGATATTGTTATATTATCTTTCCAGCAGTGAAACATGCTCACTGGCTTACAGTTGTTGCCTGGAGGAAAAGAAGAGCGAGGTAAAAGCTACTGCGGAAGGAGACCTTACCATTGTCGCCATTCCACACAATAAGCTGGATGAATGGCTTTGTAAATATCCCGGTTGGAAAAATTACATTATGCGGAGCTTCAATGAGCGTTTTACAGAAATGTTAAAGTCTATAGAAAGCATTGCATTCCATAAACTGGATGACCGACTGATCGCCTACCTAAAAGAAAAGAAAAGGCTTTCAGGCTCAAGCGTAGTCAAAGCTTCCCATTACCAGATTGCTGACGAGTTGGCCACTTCGAGAGTAGTTATATCGAGATTGCTTAAGATACTGGAAAATGATGGCAAAATTCTTTTATATAGAAATGAGATCAAGCTACTGAACGAATTTAGCTAAGAATAGAATTTAATAAAATGAATAAATCGTATTTAAAAAAGCATTGTGACACTATTTTACGACTTGGGGGATCCTTACAAAATTTTATTTTTTTGGTTTTAGAAAAATATCACCTTAACCTGTAAGGACATTTCTCTATTAACTCAATACTACCCATTACGAAAAATGTAACATTCGAAATTAAGGGACATTTCCCCTTAAAGTGATAGGTCGGTAACCTGCTGAACCCACTATCCCTTATTCAACTGTCAAGCAACCAACAGCGCGAGCCGGGTAAAAAGTCAAGGCCGGCGGGGCCGCTTATATATACTCTCGCCGTCATTGATTCCCGTATTGGTATATTCAAACATAAGGGGTAAATTGCTCTGATTATCTGGTTTCGAGTCCAGATAAAATCTTCCGTACTTTCTTTTAATTCCCATAGATTGCGGTGCAATATGCGGTGCAATTACTTTCATTTAGTTTCTTTTATGAGAAAACAAATGAAAGAATTTTCACAGTTTATAATTTGATTATCAGCGATTTATATTCATAATACAAACATATAAAAAATTATCGAAAAGGAAAAATTAGTCCTGATTGGCACTAATGCCAAAGCCATATTTATGGCGGCCATAAGCTCGTGTGGTATCCACATTGGGAGCTGCAGGACTTAAAACTAATGCCTGCCGATAATCGCCCATTTTGCCATTATTACGGAAACCTAAGAGGCGTACTGTACCTTTTTGCCCATTAATAGTATATCTTTTTTCATATTCCAGTGTCTGGGTATTGGCTTTGCCTACTTTGGCATCCCATATCGCGCCATTGGCTTCCGTGACGGACATCGTAAAAGCAAATCGTAGTGTCCAATTAGGTTGTCCTAATTCAGCAGTGGCACCGATCACGTAACCACGGGTGTTCGCTGGGTAATCCCAGGCCGCATTATCCATCAACGCCCAATTCATAAATTGTGCGCGAGGATCATGGCTGAACTCATTACCGTCAAAGAAATCCGCCATGCCATATTTGCCCACAACAATCGAGAAATAGCGTTTGCTTTTTATACCGGCTAATTGGTTAACATCATCTGTCAGTGTGTCCTTTTCGGTTCCCCATTCAAATTGCTGTTTCAGATAAAGCCTGGCGATATAAATTTCAGGGGATGCGCTGCTTACACGGAATGTCTCCCCGTTCGGAAAACCGGCCACGCCCAATGTTTTACTTAAACCCGCCCCGCCAGACATTTCGGGGTTAAAGTATGCTACTGCACCTTTCCATAGCCTGGCCACGCCAAATAAAGAGGTCGTGATAGAGCTTTGCGTTTCCGACCCCGTAAGCAGGCTGTTAGTCCCGGTATAGGCCGCACTAAAGGCCGGTTTATATTTGGTAATGATCGTTTGCTGAAAATGTAAATTAAAACGTTGCTGTTTGGCGGTATCCTGCGCGAAAGTAAGTTTTATGGTATGAAGCAATATGATGGTGATGAGTAGGTATTTTCTCATAACGAATTATTTCCCGTGTGTGTTTAAAATTGAGTTGCCAGCCAGGATTAACGATGATGAAAATAATTCATCAGGTAATCGACCAGGAAAACGAGCATGGCCATGCCAATGATGGCCAATGCCCATTGTTTGTTTTTTTTGTTTAAAGCCATTGGCTGAATTTTTTTATGAACCATGTTTTAACCAGTTGGGTCAACAGGCAGTAGGTGAATAAAATACCGATCAGCAAGGGGAAAAAGGCCAAGGGCAGGGCTTCCATTTTAAATGCTGTGGCAAACGGCGAAAAGGGAATAAAAATCCCAATAGCCATAATGGCCGATGTCAATGCCACGACCGGTGCAGTTGCCCAGCTTTGGATGAAGGGTATTTTACGGGTGCGGATCATGTGTACAATCAGGGTCTGCGAAAGCAAGCTTTCCACGAACCACCCTGTCTGAAACAAGCTTTGATGAGCAGGGCTGTTGGCTTTGAACACAAACCACATCACGGTAAAGGTGGCATAATCAAATATGGAACTGATGGGGCCAATAAATAGCATAAATTTGCTGATACCACGTGCGTCCCATTTTTGGGGCTGGTCAATAAAATCTTCGTCCATGCTATCCCAGGGAATGGATGTTTGCGATATATCGTACAATAAATTATTGATCAGGATTTGTATCGGCAGCATCGGCAGGAAAGGTAGCAAGGCGCTGGCACCTAACATGCTGAACATATTGCCGAAATTGCTGCTGGCGGTCATCTTGATGTATTTAATGATATTGCCAAAAGTCCGTCGGCCATAGATCACGCCTTTGCGCAACACCATCAGGTCTTTTTCGAGCAAAATAATATCCGCGCTTTCTTTAGCGATGTCCACAGCGGTATCCACAGAAATACCCACGTCAGCATCACGCAAGGCGGCGGCATCATTGATACCATCACCCATAAACCCCACAGTGTGTCCTTTGGCTTGCAGGAGTTTGATAATCCTGGCTTTCTGAATCGGGCTTAGTTTGGCAAGGATACTAGTTTCATCCAGCTTTAAGGTAAGTTCTTTGTCGCTCATTTGTTCCAGTTCCTTACCCGTTAAAACATGCTGCACCGGGATGCCTACATCACGGCAAATCTTTTTGGTGACCACTTCATTGTCGCCTGTCAATACTTTGATGCTTACGCCTAATTTCTGTAAACCCTCAATAGCCGGTTTAGCCGACGGTTTGGCCGGGTCAAGGAAACCTACAAAGCCGGTCAGTACCATATCGGTTTCATCCGCAACAGAATAAGTCAGCGGCCTTTCGTCATATTCCTTAATGGCTACCAGCAACACCCGTAATCCCTCCCCATTGAGTTTCCGTGAAGTATTTAAGATAATTTGGCGCATCGCATCATCCATTGGCACGATCTTGTCGTTCTCAATATGCAATTGCTTGTCTTCACCCGGATCAAAGGCATGAGAACACAGATCAAGCATTTCTTCTACAGCACCCTTACAGATCAATAAATGTTTCCCGTTTTTTTCTTCCAGGATCACGCTCATTCTCCGCCTTTGAAAGTCAAAGGGTATTTCGTCAATCTTTTCAAATGATTCATCGGCTTTGACGCAACTATGTATCTCTGCATGTTCCAGCACAGCTACATCCAGCAAGTTCTTTAACCCGGTTTGATGGAAGCTATTGAGGTAGGCCCATTTCATCACTTCATCATCCGCATCCCCAAAAACATTCAGATGCCTTTCCAGTACGATCTTGTCCATCGTAAGAGTACCTGTTTTATCCGTACAAAGAATATCCATTGCCCCGATATTCTGAATGGCGTTCAGGCGTTTAACGATCACCTTGCGCTTGCTCATGTTTTTGGCTCCTTTGGCCAGGTTGGCGGTAACGATCATGGGCAGCATTTCAGGCGTTAAGCCGACCGCAACTGAAATCGCAAACATTAATGCATCAAACCAGTTGTGTTTGGTCAGCCCATTGATCAGGAATACCAGCGGGACCATCACCAGCATAAAACGGATAAGAAGCCAGCTTACTTTGTTGACCCCCTTATCAAAGCTGGTTTCATTACGTTTACCGGTAATCGCTTTCCCGATAGTGCCGAAATAAGTTAGGTTGCCCGTTGTAACCACGATAGCATGTGCAGTACCGCTCACTACATTAGTGCCCATAAAGCAGATGTTTTCCAGTTCAAGGGGCGATTTCTGATCTGCATCGGGAATAATTTGCTCCCTTTTTTCCAGTGGCAATGATTCCCCGGTCAGCATGGCCTGGCTCACAAACAAATCTTTTGACGAGATGATCCGGCAATCAGCAGGGATCATATCACCGGCACTCAGAAAAACAACATCACCGGGAACAAGGTCTATAATATTGATCTCGAATTTCCCTTTTTCCTGGCGCAATACCGTAGCCGTAGTTTTGACCATGCTTTTCAATTCTTCAGCCGCGCGGTTACTGGTGTATTCCTGCCAAAACCGGAGCAAAGAGCTCAACATAACCATCACGCTGACAACAATGACCGTTTTATAGTCCTGCTCACCGGGCGCGGCCATCAAAACATCCATCACAAAGGAAACGGAGGCGAGTATGATCAATACCGCAATAAAAGGATTTAAAAAAGCCTGGAACAATTGGATATACCATGCAGGTGCCTTTTCGTGGGCGATCTCATTCAGCCCGAATGCCCTTTTCTTGGTTTCTACCTCAGCCTTACTCAATCCCTGTTCACTACTTTCCACCGTTGTGTAAAAGGCATGACTATCTTCCTGAGATACCCTGCGGAGTTTGGTAACAGCGGCTTCATCAAAGCCGGATACGGAGCCGTTGTTGGAAATCTTTAACTTCCTGGTGGTTTCTGCTAAAATCATATGATATTATTTTTTAGGAGTTCAATAATTAAGAGCGCGCTTCCTGCCATAACCAGGAATGCCGCTATTGTATTCAGGTATTTAAATGTTTTTTCAAACTGATATTTTCCCAACAGGGTGCCCGCGATCAAAAAAAGTATGATTAAGGACAGCAACGAGAGTATGACGACCCTATGATCCAAGCCAAGCCAATTAAGGGCACAGCCAAATGCAAATACATAGACGGATGTGCTCAACCCGATCTCCAAAAAATCCCGGGTAGCTAATAAAACCTGTTTGACTGCACCGTTCTTTGTTTTTAGTTCCTGCAACATTTTTATGCTCATGGAAAACAATAACCCAATAGCGATTAGTTGTTCTTCCCCTTTTAACATCGCTTTAGTAAAGAGGCCAAACCACTTACCATAAAATAGCACCATATTCTGGATGATAAAAAGCAAAACCAGTATTAACAGCCAGTGTGGCGGACGGACGGTTGGTTTTGGTCCTTCCGCGCGGGCTAATTCGAATACAGTTATCCCATTGCCAATTACAAAAGCGAGTACGAGGTTATCCGCGGCAACTCCAGCGGCGATTAATAGCAGGGCTATGTTACAGATCATGATGATATACTTTCCTTGTTTTCATCATTCAGTTGACGGCAATAAAACGCGGGAAAACGAAAAGCTGAATACCCTGGCGGTAGCGGAAGCAATTGCCTTAACAGGCTTTTGCTTATTTCCGGGGATTAAATAAACGGGGGTATTGACGATAGTTAAAACAATGTGGATTTTTTCTCTTTTACGCATGACAATAATTTTTGTCCCGGCTGAACAGGACTGCGTAATAGAGCGGCCCTGACTTTAGCGGGAGGTAAGCGATAGTTGATGTGTTCGACTCGGACCTGTATCCATGATAATTTTATTTAAAATGATTTCTTCGCTGAAATGCGCTGCAAATGTAGTACCCGCCCCTGTATTCAGCCGTTAGAGAACCCTTAGAAAACTATTAGAAAGTCATTAGAAAGACTAAACGTGCGGCAATTCAACCGTAAACGTGGTTCCCTCATTTTTTTGAGAAGTTACCATGATTGTCCCCTTGTGCAGATCTATGATTTTCTTGGTAAGGGACAGCCCTATTCCGTTTCCACCTGCAAATTGCTGATTGGTACCCCGATAAAAGGCGGTAAAGATATGCGGCACTTCCGCTTCATCCATGCCAATACCATGATCTTGGAAGCGCAGAATGGCCTTGTCTTTAAAATAAGTAATGGCAACAGCGGCTTCATTATCCTTTGAAAATTTACAGCCGTTTTCCATCAGGTTAATAAAAGCCACTCTTAACAAATACTCATTGCCCAAAACAGATATAAAATTATCATCTTCAATCTCCTTTTCAAACAGGATATTGATCTTGCATCCGGGCTGATCATGCAAAGCATCATTACGGGCATCCAGGATCAACTCATCCAGCCGCAACTCTTTAAAGGCGATCTCCGTATGGTCATAATTGGCTTTGGCTAAATCCAGTAAGCTATTAGATAGCCGAACCAGTTTTTGCGCGTCACTGATCGCATGGTGTATAGCTTCTTTGTAGTACTCATTGCTTCTTTCTTTTTCTGCCGTTACCTGTAACTCGGTCAGCATCGCCGTCAGCGGCGTTCTTAATTCGTGCGAAATATTGGATACAAATTCCTTTTGCGCGTCAAAAGATTTTTCCAGCCGGTTTAGCATGGCGTTGAAAGTAATGGCCAGTTCTGCAATCTCGTCTTTACCGTTTCCCTCATTAATCCGCAAATCAAGATTAGTGGCTGTAATTTCTTCTACTTTGTCCACCATATCCGAAACCGGGTTAAGCGCTTTTGCGGAAAAGATATGCCCGGCTATATAAATGAAAATGATGGCGACAAAGAATGCGATAATGAGCGTGTATTTTAAATTGCGGAGTTTTTCGTAACCATACTGGTCATTGGCCGCAGAGGTAATCACATAATCTTTGTTATTATGATGATAAAGAATACCCACTACCTGCATATCAGCCTGGTAAAATCTGATTTGCTTTTTGGCTACAATTTCATCAATCATTTGCCGGGTCTCCTTTACTTTATCTATTTCAACAGCATCATGATAAAGCAGGTGAAAAGATGTATCATAAATCGCCACCTCTTCCTGGAATAAGGTGTTCGGCGAATGTTTATAAATCAGTTGCAGAACATGCGGCGCTACCTTTGCATCCAGTAATAAATTAGCTTTGGTAATGGCCGTATGGCGTAAGGAGCTGTAATATTCTTCTTCCCGGTTTTCTGAAAAAGAGAAATAAACAACCAAAGCAAAAGCAAGCAATAGCGTTGCTATGATTCCGGTAAAAAGAAAAGTAAGCCGGGCGCGGATCGTCATCTTTCTATTGCAAAAATAAACCCAAGCCCTTGTTTGGTATGGATCAGCTTATCGGTAAAATCTTTATCTATCTTCTTCCGGAGATAATTGATATAGACGTCAATAAAATTGGTGCCGGTATCAAAATGGGTGTCCCATACTTTTTCAGCGATCTCCGTCCGGGACAAAACCCTTTCACAATTCTGCATCATATATTCCAGCAGCTTCAGTTCCTTCGGCGTGAGATTGATTGTTTTACCTGAACGGCTTACGGTTTTGGTTTGGTTGTTCAGCTCCAGATCGGCATATTTTAAAACGCCGGGCTGCAAAACGTGGCTCCCGCTTTTTCGGTTCATTACCGCACGTATACGCACTAATAGTTCCCTGAAATCAAAAGGTTTTACCAAGTAATCATCCGCACCGGCATCAAAACCCTCTACCTTATCGTCAGTGGTTCCCAAAGCGGTAAGCAGGATGATCGGCATGCCCGGCTTTGCCAAACGGATATCCCGGCAAAGTTCAAGGCCGGTCAGATGAGGTAAAATAATATCGGAGATTAACAGGTCGTAATCATGTTGCAGGGCTAATTTTTTGCCGTTCAAACCGTCATAGGCTACGACAGCTGTATGTCCCTGCTCTTCCAGCCCCTGTTTCACAAGACTGGCAATACGTTCTTCATCTTCTACGATCAGTATTTTCAAGTTTAGCAATTATCCCGATGCAAATTAAGGTAATAAATTATTGGCAAGAGATAAGATCAATAGATTTAAATATATTGGAACTTGAAATTCATACGAATACTATAGGTACAATAACCCTAAAATATATTCAACCCCTAATGCCCAGCTATCTTTAGTTACCGAATGCCCGGCTCAAAAAAACAAATCCGACTCGGACAATATAGGAGTATTTTGCCTTTACTTACCGCCAACTTTGTTCTGTAATTCTTAAAATACAGAATTACAGAAATTTAGAATTATGTAATATGGCAAAGATCATCAAGGTAGCACACCAAAAAGGTGGCGTAGGAAAAAGTACAATGGCGTTAAATCTGGCATTGTGCTTTCAAGATCAATTAAGGGTAGCATTGGTTGATTCGGATTTACAGGGAAGTATTTATCATGTAAAAGATGATTTTCCCGAATTAGCTATTTTATCCTCAGAGCAAATTGGTGACATCCCCAATTTAAACTATGACCTGATTATAGTTGACACACCACCTTATTTGTCAAACAAATTAACAGAGCTGTTCAATTTTTCAGATTTTGTACTGATTCCTACGAAGGCAGGCTTTTTTGATATCATGACCATCCGGTCAACCCTTGCATTGGTTAAATTTTCTCAGGCAAAAAACACGCGTCTAGATTTCCCGGTAACTCTCTGAATATTCTATCCCCTATCGCTTTAATTCTTTTGGTTGAAATATCCAGATCGTGTTCATTGAATTGCAGGTACCACGCCTCAAACAGGGCCTTCTCTTCTTCGGTACATTTGCCGTCGTGATACTTTTTGAATAGTGTCTTTAATTCTTCCTCTTCCATGATCAAGATTGGATATATTCAATTTTAATACATGACGGTTGCCGGGTCGTACTACAATAAGAAAAGGATGAAAAAAACTAATGTGAATTTTCGCGTTTTATGATACGCTTTTTCACTTTTAGTGAGACTGTTTCTGGCTTATCCGTTATTCGTCGGTTTCAGGTATTTCCACAACGGGACGGCCAGCGCTGCGCCTGCCATCGGCGCGATGATATACACCCACAGGTCTTCTAAGTGTCCCGATACTATTGCTGGGCCGATATACCTTGCCGGGTCCATCGATGCACCGCAAATAGGGCCTGCAAACATAGCTTCCAAACCTAGCACCGAACCGATGGCGATACCGGCAAATAGTGCATGTTCTTTGCTGCCGTGTGCTATGTTCAGGATGACCAGCATCAAAAAGAAAGTGCGCCTATTTATTGGCGGAAGAGCTTCGCTTAAAGTCGATCAGGACACTACCCGAACCTTTGATCAATTGTACCGCCCAACTGGTAATGACAATAGCTCCAATGATGCCGCTGATATCATCCAGCCAATACAGGTTATAGTACCAGCCAATACTGAGTGCGATGATCGCCGCTAAACTGGTCAGGCCATCGGCCAACACATGAATATAAGCAGCCCTGATATTCTGGTCGCCATGATGATGGTCGTGATGCAGCATTTTAGCACTAATGGCGTTAACAATCAGTCCAATGAAAGCGACAATAATGGCCTCACTGAAATGAACAGGTATCGGTTGAATTAATCTTTGCACGGACTCAATAGCCATGATCAACGCGATAATTTGAAGCACAATAGCGCTGGTAAATCCAGAAAGGGATAACACCTTTTTTTTTTGAAATGGCACTTCGCCTTTTTCTTCATACTTGCGCGTAAACAGATATGCCAGC
>JANYAB010000765.1 GCA_025355225.1 Bacteroidota bacterium | reverse complement strand
TAATTAGACAATGCCTTGCAATCGCCGTATTTTTTTTCATCAACGAATGTTGCCGGAAATGGTTTAAAACCACCCAGCCCCAGTTGAATACTTACATAGCGCATGCTTTGCTGCATATATTTATACAAAAACTTAGCTTTTTGCTTGTCGGTTTTAATGGTATCCGTCATCTTTTTTATTTCAAGGATACGTTGGTCGCTCAAAGTACACACATCTGTATTAAGCACCTGCTGCCACTTACCGTAATTTTCCCAGTTGCTTAAATCGCCAGGGACACCATAAAACTCAAACTTATTTACAGCAAATAAAATATGAGGGAGAACTGTCCACGACATTGAATTATCTTCCTTTTTTATTGCCTTAATATTTTTTACAGCCCATCTGTAAACTTCATATTCACCCGAATTACTTTTATCGGGGAGAATGGAAAGGTTCTTGTTTTTATACCTGAAGCCAATGTTAGGATTGGCGGATACTTTGTATTGTGAATTTTGTACTGATTGTTCTAAATGATCCTGCACATACCAGGACGGTAAATCTATAAAGCTGGTTAGGGTTTCTTCGTATTCAACTTCTATCGTTTCAGGGTACTTGGAAATGCTATGCTTTAAAGCCAGAAAGCGCTCGTCAGTTACAAGTGTTTCATTGTCTGATGCCAAGCCATCATACATATCGCTTTTATGGTACTTTTTTAAAACTTTTCCATCAGCATCATATACATGCACATCAATAAACCCGTAATTATCATATTTTTTGCTATAACTCAGTTCAAGCACTGCTTCCTTATCACCTCTTTCGTTCAAAACGGTCACCAGGCTATGATGCTTAATAAAAAGTTTGCCCGGTCCTTTAATTGTTATATCATCCATTGAATAACGCACTACCGAATTGGCATCCTCTTTTAGCGAATCGGGTATACCGGCTGCGGTGTAAAGCTCTTTAGGGATATCCTTATCCTGGCAGTATGCTTTTGTGATCATCGTGCTAATTACCACTGTTGTAAAAAGCAGGCACTTAAAATATTTGTAGTAAAGCATGATCAGGATTTTTTTAATATGATCTGTTCATTCAGCATTTCGTGCATCTTTTTAACAAACTCATGAAAGTAAGGGTAGTCTGCTTTGTCATACTTTTGCTTATTATAATTTATGCTGTAGCGCACTACAATGGCTCCGTCCTGTTCAGCAACCAGACGCTTAAAGCTAAGGCTTTTATCGGGCATAACGATAGTAACGCTTTTTGGCAGTGCGTCGGCCTTATAACCCGCCGGAATTTTATAGAGTCCGCTTATTGAATAACTTTGAAGGTAACCGAAATCAATATCCGTCATGCGGTTTTCGCTCAAAAACTGATTGGTTTTAAGGGAGGTAAACAAGTTTGGATTTAAATAAATATAGTTTTCGTCAGATCCTGCCAGGTCAAGATTAAAGACTATACTTTGCTTTAAGGGCAACGTGTCTACATCCATGTTCTCAAACTTAAGTGAGGATATTTTTAAGTTGTTATCGTCAGCGCGTAAATAGTCTGTATATTTTTTTTCACCATCGGTTTTGTATCGTTTTATTGCATTGATCTTGTTATAACCGGTGCTGCTTATCTCTACGGTGCCCTCTAACTTGCCTCCGGGTTTAATCTCCGCGTTTATAAAAACTAACTGTCTTACCGGAAGGCTCTTTTTAAGATAAATTATATCATAAACATTCTTTGATTTATCAATATAGAGGCCCGATGAATTAAGCAGTTCGGCAGGTGTTTCATTATAGGTATTGTACTTTCCGGTAGCATCCAGAACATAATTTTTAGTACTGTCAACGGGTATATAAACGACCGCACGATTAAACTGAACCAGCGAAGTAAAGTAAGGAACCACCTTGCCATGCTCCCGTGTGCTTACAACCATTGGATAAGCCTGCACACCGGATTGCTTAAGTAAATGATAAAGGATCAGGTTAACTTCTGCCGAATTACCCGTTTTGTTTTCCCAGGCGCGATAAGTTCCATCGTTGGTGTACCACCGGTCTATCCCATTCCATTTCATGGCGTTTTTTACCTCGTTAAAAACATAAGCGATTTTATCGTCATCTGTTTTAAGTAATTTGGCCTTGTTAATAATAATTTCTTCGTTATTTAATTTTCTTTTAAGCTGGCCGCCAAAATCATCATCGTCTTCCAGTATGCCGCCAACTTTTGCCCAGGTATCAGAATGTGTTGTTGCAAATCCACCTATCGGTCTAACAGAAACCAATTGAAAGCGCAATGATTGTAGATTATCAGCAAATGATGACATGTAAGGCTCGTCAGGCAACGACGGTATCTCAATGTCGTTAAGTTAAGGAAATGTTGAAAGAACACCACAGTTAGAACCGGGGTTTATTCCAGTTCTTTATGGTTACGAATCAAAAAACTGTGGTATGTCAGCAAACTTAAAAATCATTTCAGATTTACGGAACTTTATT
>JANYAB010000764.1 GCA_025355225.1 Bacteroidota bacterium | reverse complement strand
GGCTGGTGCACGCGCAGTAGGCCAGAAAATAGATAAAACAGCAATAGAATCGCAAGCCGCGCAACAGAGGAATGATAGCATGGGAAAAATAGAAAATGATCTTCAACAATTATAGGATCGGACCACCTTGTGCTTTTTACCTTATTTTTTCACCTATATGAGCTATAATAAATTTTTAAATATGTGAATATCTGTGCATTAAACGTACTAATAAGTTGTTTAATTGTTCGAAATAACACAATTAAGATATAATTTAAAACCTTTGGCAAGGAATTCATTTTCCCAATAATAAATATAGTTATGAATTTTGGAATAAAAAATATTATAAATGTTGCATTTTACATTATTATCATTAGTGGTTTAATTTCGTGTAGTAATCAATCAAATGATCAACAAAAGAAAATGGCAACAACTGGTGAATCTAACTTGGATTCTTCCAAACAAAACTTTCTGGTGAATAAAGGCGATAGTCTTCGATTAATTATTGACAATCTGGTTGCTGTTTTCCCCAAAAAAGCTGTAAATAGTTACCAAAACGTTTATAAAGGTATTTATACAGTCAATAAGGGCGTTATTAGTAAAACATTTTACTTAAAAGTTAATAACATAATCTATTTCACTACATATTTGAATTTATCAACCGGCAACAGAGGTTACTTATACGCTTATGATACGATAACGAAAAAGTTCCTTGTCGACCAAAAGTCAAAAAAAAATTATCTGTTCAGTTATGCTGGAATATTTTTTATAAGTAAAGAAAAAATCTTTAGTATTTACCGCCCCTATTTTGATGATCATTACGATTCGTTTATAATAAACGCCGACTTTTATCAAATTATCAATAATAATTTTCACCAGATAAAATATATCACAAAAAAAGGTGATTTTTTAGATGGCGACGATTATACATCCTTAATAAAATTTTATAATGAGGGAATTAATGGAATCGTTAGTTCAAAGTAGTTTCGGGGTAGGTACGGTGAACGTGAACAGGATTGGAGATAGGAGACTATGGATGGTCGATAGTCCATGTATTTATCTATTGCTATGGACAAAGTGGACGGTTAGCGGTCGCTATTTTACTAAAAACTATTACTCATCTGAAATAAAGGCAGATACATAGCGATGAGGATTACCCCAACTATTAAGCCCAGGAAGATGATAATAAGCGGTTCCATCATGCTGCTTAGGGTGGATGTTTTATATTCTACTTCTTCAATATATTGTTCGGAGATTTTCGCAAAGAAATAATCCATCTGGTTGGTTTCTTCGCCTACCTTAACCAACTGGATCATTTTACGGGGATAAATACTGAATTGCTGCAAACTTTCATGTAATGATTTTCCTTTCATAATATCATCCTCCACCTTCTGCAAAGAGGACTCGATAGGATAATAACCGATCATCTGCCTGCCCTCCGCTCCCGCAAGCGTCCCCGCTTGTGGTTCTCAAACTAAGCATAACCGCTCTGCATAGTCCAGAGATTGCTTTCCCGAAGTAAATTCGGGACAGGCTGTACTCCGCAATGTCGCGGGGAGAGAAAGCTGCAAAGACGATTTAAAAGAATTTCTGTCAAACCCTGTCACACCACTACGAACACAGTAAATAATTATTCCGGGTATTCCGCAATTTCCGGTCTAAAAGCGGAAGGAATAATACGCCAAAACTGAAGAAGTTGAAGCATAATCAAATTTTTTAAATATTTTTGTAAAGCCTTCTATGAAAATGGAAGGCTTTACTATTTTAGCGTATGGAAGAACAAAATGAAAATCAGCTGAATATTGAACTTTCTGAAGAAATTGCAGAAGGCATTTATTCAAACCTGGCAATTATAACACACTCCAATTCAGAGTTCGTGCTCGACTTTATCCGGGTGATGCCAGGCGTGCCGAAGGCAAAAGTGAAATCGCGGATTATTTTGACCCCTGAGCATGCTAAACGCCTATTAACGGCATTAGGAGACAATATTGAGAAATTTGAAGCCATAAACGGACGGATAAAAATTCAGCCGGAGACTTCCGGTTTTCCGATGAATTTTGGGGGCACTATGGGCCAGGCCTAAGAGAATAGAATCAAGAATTAAGATTCAGGAATCAAGAAATTGCATCAACCACCTAAACTGGTAGAATTTAGAATTTAGAATTTAGGGTTTAGAATTTAAGGCACATGGAAAAAAACGCGAAAATATATATTGCCGGTCATCGCGGCATGGTGGGTTCGGCTATCAGGCGTAAACTTGAGAAAGAAGGATATACTAACTTTGTTACCCGTATTTCGTCGGAGCTTGATTTGCGAAATCAAAACGATGTTGCCCAATTTTTTGAGGAGGAAAAACCTGACTACGTATTTTTGGCAGCAGCCAAAGTAGGCGGAATTGTAGCCAATAACACCTACCGTGCTGAATTTTTGTATGATAACCTGCAGATACAGAACAATATCATCCATTCATCGTATTTAAATGGGGTAAAAAAGCTGATGTTCCTTGGGTCAAGCTGTATTTATCCAAAGCTGGCCCCACAGCCATTAAAAGAGGAGTACCTGCTTACCGGTTTGCTGGAACCAACCAACGAGCCTTATGCCATTGCTAAGATCGCGGGCATCAAAATGTGCGATGCCTATCGCGCACAATACGGATGTAATTTCATATCTGTGATGCCAACAAACCTTTATGGCTATAATGATAACTATCACCCGGAGAATTCGCACGTATTACCGGCGTTGATACGCCGCTTTCACGAGGCTAAAGAACAAGGCTTACCTGATGTAACTATTTGGGGAACCGGGTTACCCAAACGTGAATTTTTATTCGCTGACGACCTTGCGGAAGCTTGTTTTTATTTAATGCAAAATTATAATGAAGAAGGATTGGTTAATATAGGTACCGGCGAAGATATCACTATTAAAGACCTGGCTACCTTAGTAAAAGGTATTATCGGTTTCGGAGGAGAAATTAAATTTGATGCTTCGAAGCCCGACGGTACTCCGCGGAAGCTGATGGATGTTTCCAAACTGCATAGCAAAGGGTGGAAACATAAAATTGAACTTAAAGAAGGAATAGAGTTAGCCTACCAGGATTTTTTAGCTCATAAAGCCTGAGTTAATTTCGGATTTTAAACTAACCCAGTAATTTCGAATTTCGAAATAAAAAAATAAATTTATGAATGTTGAATCAACGCCCCTTGAGGGCTGTATGATAGTTAAGCCCACCGTCTTTAGTGACGAACGCGGGTATTTTTTCGAAAGTTATAATCAAAAGAAATTTAACGATCTTACAGGGAATGACATCCTATTTGTTCAGGACAACCAATCGTACTCAACAAAAGGGGTACTTCGTGGCCTTCATTTTCAAAAAGGAGCGTCATCGCAGGCTAAATTGGTGAGTGTGATAAAGGGAGAAGTGCTGGACGTAGCAGTTGATTTGAGAGCCAATTCCAAAACCTTTGGAAAATATTTTGGCATGCGGATCTCTGAGAGCAATAATTTGCAATTATTTATTCCGAGAGGCTTCGCTCATGGTTTTGTGGTTTTGAGTGACGACGCTATATTTCAGTATAAGTGTGATAATTATTATGATAAAACTGCCGAAAGTGGTTTGCACTATGCAGATCCAACTTTGGCAATAGATTGGTTGCTGCCCCATGATCAGCTCATCGTATCGGCTAAGGATATTGAATTGCCAAACCTGGATGGGTTAACCGATCTTGGATTTTAGATATACTATTTTATCGAAGCAAATGGAAAATATTGTAGTTTTTGGAGCATCAGGGCAATTGGGGCAATGCTTGAAAAAAATCGCCCAAACCAAGGGAATAACTTCAATTTTTTTTCCGGCTGAAAATGAGGCAGACATTTTAAACAAAGGTTCGCTAAAGCTAATTTTTGATGCCTATAAGCCCCGCTGGTGCATCAACTGTGCTGCCTATACTGCCGTTGATAAAGCTGAAGAAAGTGTAACTATTGCCCGTAATATCAACAAGACAGGAGTTGAAAATATAGGCACTCTCTGTGCAGAATACGGAGCGGTTCTTATTCATGTGTCAACTGATTTTGTTTTTAAGGGAGATAAGCCTGTTCCGTTAACTGAGATTGATGAGACCGGGCCGTTAAATATGTATGGTTTAACCAAACTGGAAGGCGAAATGGCGATAGTTGACAAGTTAACAGAATACTATATTTTGCGCACAGGTTGGTTATATTCTGAATATGGCAATAACTTTGTTAAAACCATGCTAAAATTAGGTGCGGAAAGGGAAGAACTAAAAATAATTTTCGATCAAACAGGTACGCCAACTTATGGTATTGATCTTGCCGAATGTATTTTGAATATTATCTTTAGTAAAACTACGGCTTATGGTACTTATCACTATAGCAATGAAGGTATAGCTTCGTGGTATGATTTTGCAAAAGCGATCTTCGATATTGCTGAAACGAAGGTAAAAATATGGCCCATTAAAACATCAGAATATCCAACCCCTGCAAAGCGGCCGGCTTATTCTGTGATGGACAAAAGTAAAATAAAGCAAGTATTCAGTCTTGAGATTCCTTACTGGAGGGATAGTTTGATAACTTGTGTCCATAATCTCTCACTTGAATCTTAAATACTATGAAAGGTATAATTTTAGCCGGCGGCTCTGGCACCAGGCTTTTCCCTATCACCAAAGCAATCAGTAAGCAACTGATGCCTATTTATGATAAACCGATGATCTATTACCCACTATCGGTATTGATGATGGCTGATATTCGTGAAATACTGATTATTACCACACCCGAGGATAGCGATGGCTTTAGGCGACTGCTTGGGGACGGCCATGAACTGGGCTGTCATTTTGAATACGCCATTCAGGAAACACCTAATGGTTTAGCACAGGCATTTGTAATCGGCGAAGCATTTGTAGGGAGCGATAAGGTGGCGTTGATACTCGGCGATAATATATTTCATGGAACAGGTTTCGGGGAATTAATAAAAGGGTTTAACGATGTGGATGGCGCCGCGATATTTGCTTACAAAGTCTCGGACCCGGAAAGATACGGAGTGGTTGAATTTGACAGCGAATTTACCGCGCTATCTATCGAGGAAAAGCCACTAAAGCCTAAATCTCAATATGCAGTACCAGGATTGTATTTTTATGATAACGAGGTAGTAAATATTGCAAAGAATATTAAACCATCCTCTCGCGGCGAATATGAGATTACAGATGTGAACAGAGTGTACCTGGAAAATAAAAAATTGCACGTAGGGGTAATGGACAGGGGTACAGCCTGGTTAGATACCGGTACATTTGATTCGCTAAGTGATGCTACCGAATTTGTAAGAGTTATAGAAAAACGCCAGGATACCAAAATAGGTTGTATTGAAGAAGTTGCTTTCAGGCACGGCTTCATTACGGGGGAACAGTTAAGTGTTTTGGCAGAAAAATATATTAAAAGCGGTTACGGCAAATATTTAAAGAGTTTGCTTGCCTAAGTTTCAGGGTTTAGGATCTATACAGTCAGTTCCCTTATAATAGCATTCACCACATCGGGCTCATCCGCTGTTAGCCATTTTATACCTTTGTCCTTCCTGAACCAGGTAAGCTGCCTTTTTGCAAATCGCCGGGTGTTTTGCTTGATAAGCGCAATCGCAGTGTCAAGGTCGTTTTTGCCGTCGAAATAATCGAATAATTCACTATATCCAACGGTATTTAGGGCATTTAGGTGCCGGTAAGGTAAAAGTGACCTTGCCTCCTCAACTAAACCATTTTCTACCATATCATCAACGCGTTGGTTGATGCGCTGGTATAGGATCTCCCTGGGCAAGGTCAAGCCAATTTTAATAACTTGAAAAGGCCTTTGGTTTATTGTCGCTTTACGATACGAAGAGAAAGGTTTTCCGGTAGTTTCAGCTACTTCCAATGCTCTAATTA
>JANYAB010000762.1 GCA_025355225.1 Bacteroidota bacterium | reverse complement strand
AGCCTTAAGTTTTCAGCGTATGATTGATGAGTGCAACCTGAAACAGGAGGAACTTGGGGAGCGCGTAAGTAAAAACCGATCAACTATAACCAATTACCTGCGTTTATTAAAACTACCGCCAAGCATACAGGCATCCATCCGTGATGGACAGATCAGCATGGGGCATGCGCGTGCGCTGATTGGCGTTGATGACGCGATGAAGCAAATATATATCCATCAGCAAATCATCCACCACGGATTATCCGTGCGTAGAGTGGAGGAACTGGTCCGCGATCTGCAAAGGCCGCCGGTTAAAAAAGAAGGCAAACAACCTGAGCCACTATCATTCCAGGTACAGAAGATACAGGATGACCTGGCATCTAAATTCAGCACAAAAGTTAAACTTAAATTAAGCAACCAGGGCAAAGGCACTATTGAGATCCCCTTTTTATCAGAAGATGATCTTAACCGCATCCTTGAAATGTTGGATTGGTAATAATGTACAAATGTTTGTTCCTTATTTGGTTTGTAGTTGGATTTGTTCTTGCCGCTAAGGCACAGAAGCCCGACACCGGTGCCGTAAAAAGTAAGTCGGAGATTTTCAGCCAAAAACATGATTCCGTTACCTCAAAACGTTTTGTACCAAAAGTAACAAAGGAAAAAGTTTATCATCCAGATACTTTACACGACCCACACAAAGCGGTTATGCGCTCTTTAATGATTCCGGGATGGGGACAGCTTTATAACCATCGCTGGTGGAAAGTACCTTTTGTTTACACTGGCTTAGGGCTACTGGGTGATGTTATCATTTTTAATCAGCATTATTATTCGATTTTTCTAAAAGAAGCTTTACTTCGGGAAAAGGGTGCAGCGCAGTCGTTACGCAACCCCTTATTGGCGGGAGTAAACGATGCAGATGTTGTTACTTACACTGACCTTTACCGGCGCAACCGCGACCTCGGCATATTGGGCACAGTCGGTTTTTGGGGCGTTCAAATGATCGACGCATACATCGATGCAAAATTTATCAGAAGCTATACGATGGACAATAATCTATCCTTCAAAGTTAGCCCGGGAATTATTAATCAACCGGTTTATGCTTTAAATAATAACGGGCCGATAATTCCGGCTATAAAAATTACCTTTACGCTCAAATAACAAGCCCCCTCTAAATCTCCCCCTGTAGGGGAGACTTTTAGAAAGGACATAACAATGAAGAATTATAGATAATGAACATTGCATTATTGGGTTACGGAAAAATGGGCAAGATCATTGAAAAGATCGCCACCGACCGCAAGCATACTATCGTATTAAAAATCGATTATGATAACCAGCATGAGCTTACGGTCGAGAATTTAAAAAAGGCCGATGCGGTAATTGAATTTACTACTCCCGGATCTGTTTTAAGCAATATACAACATTGCTTCGAGGCAAATGTCCCTATAGTGATAGGTACAACGGGCTGGTATGAACATTTACCAGAAGTAAAACAACAGTGCCTGCAAAATAACAACACACTGCTATATGCGTCTAATTTTAGTGTCGGTGTAAATATTTTCTTCTATGTGAACCGTGTGCTTGCAAAACTGATGAATAATTATCCTTATTACGATGTACAGGTAGAGGAAATACACCACACACAAAAACTGGACGCGCCAAGCGGAACTGCGATAACCATAGCTGAAGGGATCATCGAAAACCTGGATACAAAAAAGGATTGGGTGAATGTTTTAACAGCCGATGGCGATGACGCAAGTGACGATAACATTAAAAACGATCAACTGCTGATAGAATCATTTCGCATTAACAGCGTCCCCGGAACACATACAGTAATTTACGATTCTGAAGTAGATGTGATAGAGTTTAAGCACACCGCCCATAACCGTAATGGCTTTGCACTTGGCGCAGTACTGGCAGCAGAGTGGGTACATGATAAAAAAGGATTTTTTTCCGTTGAAGAAATGTTTGATTTTGGAACTTAAATAAATAGATAGTGAACATCGTTGAATTTGTAATAGCCTTCATAATACTGATCATAATGCCATACGCTGGCCTTTGGAAGTTATTTGAAAAAGCCGGTCAGCCGGGATGGCAAGCCATCATCCCTATTTATAATATTTATGTAATGATAAAATTAAGTGGCCGACCTGTATGGTGGATGATACTATTGATTATCCCGGCCATTAATTTGTTGGTTTTAGTCGGTATCACTATTGACTTTATCAAATCATTCGGAAAATTTTCTTTGCGTGAGCAAGCGGCGGGTGTGTTATTGGCATTTATCTACCTGCCCAAATGGGGTTTTGATAAAGAAACGAAATATTGGGGAGCATCTGCAAGCCCGGAATTCAAAGAAAAAAACAAAAAGACATTAAAAAAGTCGACTACGCGCGAATGGACAGAGGCGATCATATTTGCGGTAGTTGCTGCAACCCTGATCCGCACGCTTTTTATAGAAGCCTACACAATACCTACCCCATCTATGGAAAGATCATTGCTGGTTGGCGATTTCCTGTTTGTAAGTAAAGTGAATTATGGCCCGCGACTACCCATGACACCTGTTGCATTTCCATTTGCCCACCATACTATGCCGCTTATTGGCACTAAAGCTTACTGGGACGGCTTAAAACTACCCTATTACCGCTTGCCAGGCTTAAGCGATATAAAAAAGGGCGATGTGGTGGTTTTTAACTATCCCATGGACGCCGATTCGCCATTGAACCGTCCTGTTGATAAACGCGAAAATTATATAAAACGCTGCCAGGGTACTCCAGGTGATACACTTAGCGTGCTTGGTGCGCAGGTTTATGTAAATGGCAAGATGGCGCCGAACCCGCCTGGCGAGCAAATTGACTATACTGTTACAACATCAGGAATGGATTTAAATCCGCAAATCAAGGATGATCTGAATGTTTCGGAATATGATAATGTTCCTTATCCTACAATGACAAAGGAAGCTGCCAATACTTTAAAAGGATATTCCAATGTTAAATCAATTACGCCCAATATAAAGCAAAGAGGTGCATCAGATACTCAAAACCCTGTTTTCCCGACAAAATATCCTATTCATTATGCGTTAACAGATAAATTACCGGATTACAAATGGAACGTAGACAATTTCGGGCCTATCATTATCCCCAAAAAGGGATGGACCGTTAAATTAGACAGTTTAACTTTTCCGCTATACGAAAGGGCCATTGAAGTATATGAAAACAATAAAGTGCAGATTGTTGGTAAGGATATTTTGATTAACGGTCAAAAAACTGATAATTATACTTTTAAAATGAACTATTACTGGATGATGGGTGATAATCGCCATGATTCTGAGGACTCGCGTTTTTGGGGATTTGTTCCGGAAGATCATATTGTAGGCAAAGCATTATTTATTTGGATGAGTTGGGATGATAAAGCTTCCTTTCTGGGCAAAATCAGGTGGAGCAGATTGTTTAGGGGAATAAATTGATTTGGGAATTCGGACTTTCGATTTCGGATTTAGCGTTTAGAATTTAGCAATTCGGATTTAGAGTTTCGGATTTGGAGATTAGAATTTAGCGCTTAGAGTTTAGAGTTTAACATTATGTCTTGGAAATTCTGGAAAAAAAGCAATAAACCCAAAAAGAAAAAGAGTGCCGCCCGTGAATGGTTCGATGCTATTGTTTTCGCCGTAATTGCTGCCACGCTTATCCGTACACTTCTCATTGAAGCCTATGTAATACCCAGCGGATCAATGGAAAGTACGCTTCTAGTGGGCGATTATTTGTTTGTCAGCAAAATAAACTATGGCCCCCGAACACCTATGACACCCCTTGCATTCCCATTTGCACAAAATACCATGCCGCTTATCGGCACCAAATCGTACCTGGATTTTATTAAGCTGCCCTATTACCGTTTACCGGGCCTTAGTCATGTAAAGAAGGGAGACGTTGTCGTATTTAACTACCCTATGCAAGCCGATTCGCCATTTTCGAGGCCAGTTGATAAGTGCGACAATTACATAAAGCGCTGCCAGGCTACGCCGGGCGATACTTTATCAATTAGTAATGCACAGGTTTATGTAAACGGAAAAGCCATGCCCAATCCGCCAAATGGGGAACCGTCTTACCTTGTTCATACCGATGGCAACGAGATCAACCCCAGTGTTATAACCGACCTGCATATTTTTATATCGAGGGCATTAACGGGCTCGGATTATGAAATGATCATGACCAGGCAATCGGCAGCTACATTAAAAACCTATTCGAACATAAAATCAATTACTGAATATTTTGAGCCAAAGGGTGTTTTCAATCCCCAAGACTTTCCGCATGATCCGCACCTTAGATGGAACACAGATAATTACGGCCCGATAATTATCCCAAAAAAAGGTTGGACCGTGAAGCTGGATAGTTTAACTTTCCCGGTTTACAGACGGGCGATCCAGGTGTATGAAAATAACAAACTGGAAATCGTCGGCAACGATATCGTGATCAATGGTAAAAAGGCCAAGAGTTATACTTTTAAACAAAATTATTACTGGATGATGGGCGATAACCGCCACAATTCGGAGGACTCCCGTTTCTGGGGCTTTGTCCCCGAAGACCATATTGTAGGCAAAGCGCTGTTTATCTGGATGAGCACAGATTCCTCCTCTTCTTTTTTGAATGCAATAAGGTGGAAAAGATTATTTAAGGGAATAAATTGATTTGGGATTTCGGATGTTCGATTTCGGATTTGGACGATGATTAAGGATTCTTTTCTTTTAGACTTTTTATAGTAAATTAGTATATGAATTACACAGAATACATTGAAATTAATCCGGAGAAAAGGTTTGGGAAACCGGTGATAATCGGGACAAGAATATCTGTATATGACGTACTTAGCTGGCTGGCAAATGGAATGTCTATTAGGGATATTATTGACGATTTTCCCGAATTAAATGAAGATCAAATAAAGGCCTGCTTATTATATGCTGCTGATAAGGAACACAAACTGAAGATTGTTTCATGAATATTCTGCTTGATCAAAACATTTCATTCAGAGTTGTTCCACTCATTTCCGGCGCATTTGATAAGGTAAAACATGTTAAAGAACTTGGACTGGTTGACGCATCTGACCTTGAAATTTGGACTTATGCACTTAAAAACAATTTTACAATTGTCACTTTCGATAGCGATTTTATTGATCTTACAAACTTAAAAGGGACACCGCCAAAGATCATTTGGTTAAGATTTGGAAACGCTTCTAATCTAAGAATCGCCCACAAATTACTTTCAAACATGAATGTTGTAAAAGAGTTTATTTCGCAAACTCAGAATGAAATTTCATTTTTGGAAATTGATTGATCACATTTTTTCCACTCCAAATCTTTCCGCCAAAACGTTCAAATCATTCACTACGGCGTCTACTAATGGTATGCCATTAACTTTCCTAACTGCTTCCGCTGCCAATTCCGGTTCGCCGGGAATGATCACTTTTTTATAGGGATCAACAGTTGCTGATAATTTAAACCGCATGATCCAATTGTCCATGTGTTCCTTAAATTCATCCGCGGGACGGAATCCATCTACACGCATAGCCCCTACAAAATGCCCTATCCCTAATCCTACCGGATCAGTGGGTGGTTCCAAAAAAGAAACAAAAGGTGGTACCCAGGGACCGTAGTTAGCGCCCGATAAAACCGCCGAAAGTATGTCAACTGTCGCGCCCAGGCCAAATCCTTTGTGACTGCCATGATCATAGTCGCCACCCAAAGGCAATAATGCCCCTCCCGATTTTAATGCGTGTGGGTCGGTTGTACTATGCCCCTTCTTATCCTGTATCCAGCCTTCGGGGACCAGTTTGCCTAACCGTTGTGCTATCTCGAGTTTGCCATTTGCCGCTGCAGAGGTAGCCATATCAATAATTACCGGCGGACATTTCCCTGCCGGGAATGCATAGCACATCGGGTTAGTGCCCAATAAGCGCTCGCTTGAATAAGTGGGTGAAACCAGCGGACTGGCATTCGTCATAGCAAAGCCGATCATATCCTTCTCAACAGCCATCAACGCGTGATAACCTGCAATGCCAAAATGATTGGAGTTGCGTACCGCTACCCAGCCCGAACCATATTGTTCTGCTTTTTCAATGGCAACTTTCATCGCGAAAGGCGCTACCACCAATCCCAGTCCGGCATCGCCGTCAACGGTGGCAGTAGTAGCAGTCTGGTAGACTATTTTGATATCAGGACAGGTATTGATACGTTTCTTTTCCCATAACCGCACATAGCCATTCAACCTGGCAACGCCGTGTGAATCTATACCCCGCAGATCAGACTTGATCAACACATCAGCTGCAAGCGTTGCATGCGCTTCATTACAGCCCATTGCTTTAAAAATATTTTCAGTAAAACTGCGTAAGGCGGATTCTGAGATAAGCATACCGGCAAAGATAAGAAGCGAATATAAACAACAATTATATTTAACCCTTCTATTTATCCAATGTCTTTAATAGCTCTAAGCCTACATTCCATTCCCCAAAACCAGATAATACATTGATGTGTCCGGCGTCGCCTATGTTAACCAGTTCACTTCCCCAACTATCTGCAAATTGTTTGGCGCGATCAAGTCTGACATAATAATCGTTTGTGCTTGCCACAACTATTGAGGGGAAAGGGAGCTTTATTAAAGGCACCGGTTTAAATCCAGTTGTGCCGGGCGGATAGGTATCAGCTTCTGTATCGCTTGGGCCGACCAGTAGGGCGCCTTTAATATTTATATTATATTGCTGCGCCCAATAAGCAATAGTAGTGCAGGCCAGGCTGTGGCCAACCAATATTACATTTTGAGGATCATATTTCGATACATAGTCATTTATCGTTGCGATCCAATCCGAACTAACAGGTGCTTCCCATTCTTTCTGCTCGATCCTGATAAAATTGAACTCTTTTTCCCAAAGGGATTGCCAATGCTGCTGGCCCGAATTGCCGAGGCCGGGCTGGATGAGGATGGTGGATTGGAACATTATTACTCCGTCAAAACCGTAAACTTAAAATCCAATGGCTCAAAATTCCGTATTAGTTCATCTATAAAACCCTGCCCCCACTTTACATAAAATAAGCCAAAATTCTCGCTTCGTTCCTGCAGGCTATCTTTTGGGAAAAGATCGCATTTGATATGATCTATTTGCTCCAAATGAGTATGATAGTTTCTCTTTTCGGCCTTAACCAGCTTTTTTTCGAGATTGTTTACAGCATGTTCAAGTCTTGCTTCGACAGCGCTTGTTGACCGCGCAAGAGTCGGATCGATCTTGGACGATCGCAGCTTTATTTTTTCGAAAATATGCTGCATCTCGCTCCACTCTCCTCTAAGGGACAACTCGAACTTACTTTGCTTTGTTACCCAGGCAGATTTAATCGCATCAGTGCTTTTAAAAAGTTCGCCAGGCCCCAGTTCCATCCTTTTTATTTTCGATGCCGTTTGTTTTGGAATGATCAAACCGGAATTACGCAGAATAAGGATAGGAAAATCAACCTTATAATGATCAAAAGTTGATTTCAATTCCAGCCAGTAAACTACCTCGGCCCCGCCGCCAACGTATGCTATATTAGGCAATATATACTCCTGGTAAAGTGGGCGCATTACTACATTCGGACTAAAACGCTCGGGATAAGTATTAATTTCCTTTTGTAATTCTTCTTTAGAAAAACTGATCTCTGTATTAAGAACCTTGTAAAGATCATCTTCAAAAACAATACGCTCGCGAAGGCCATCAACCAGGTAAAAGAAATTGATCTCGCGCGGGTTCACCTGGATGTGTACACCTGCTTTTTCCAATTGCTCGTTGGTAGCGGTTATATTGCTAAAGCTATTTTGCTCTATAATATCCTGCTCCATAATCCCCGCAAATTGCTGCTTTAGCTGATGGTCGTCAGCATCAATGATCACCAATCCATATTGACCGAACAGCGCGTTCACCATGTAGCGCGTAGCATCGGCGAGCTTATCATATTTAGTATAAGCAGTTTCAACAATCTCGGCCAACTCGGGAGCATGATGCTCCATACCTAATACACCCTTGTACTGATTAAGCGCCTGCCTCATGGTATCAGGATTGATGCGCCCGGTAGCGCCGGATGCCTCATACCACCAATGCACTTTTTTGCCGCCGATATTTGTATAATTGATTTCGGCAAAGTCATGATCTTCGGATGCCATCCAATAAACCGGGACGAAATCCTTATCCGGGAAAGCCTCTTTTAATTGCCTTGCAAGTTTTATTGCCGTAACGATCTTGTAAATGAAGTACAGGGGCCCTGCAAAAATATTGAGTTGATGGCCAGTGGTAATCGTATAAGTATTAGGAGATTTAAGCAGCTCGATAGCCCCCTCTAAATCTCCCCCGGTTGGGGAGACTTTAAGACCGGAGCTTTCCAACATTCGGGAATACTGTTTGATCAGAATGTCGGCTAATAGTTGTCGGTTGCCTATTGTTTTCCTGTTCTTTATAACAGCCGCAAAACCTGCAATATCCGGGCGCTGATTATAAAATGATCTTAGTTCCTGTTTGTCATCCAGGTAATCAATAACTGCTTGCGAAAAATAACCGGTTTCTTTATAGTTTATACAGGCTGCATCCATTATGGTTGATTTCGGATTTCGAATGTTCAATTTCGGGTTTAGAGAAACTTGATTACTGGAAATATCCATTACTTATTGTCGAAATTAGATTTTAAAATCTTAAAACAAATATTGGACGGGCAAAATGTTGTTATTTTACAATTTGTCCATAAAGGTCAAAGTCTTCCGCGCTATCTATCTTTACATTAACAAAACTTCCAACAGTCCCGTAGTGTTTGCTTGCATCAATTAACACCTCGTTATCTACCTCGGGTGAATCAAATTCGGTACGGCCGGTAAAATATTCACCTTCCTTTTTATCAATAAGGACTTTATAGGTGCTTCCGATTTTATCCTGGTTCTTTTCAAACGAAATACCCTGTTGTATCTCCATAATGGCATCCGCACGTTGTTGTTTTACTTCATCCGGCACATCATCAACAAGCAAGTGAGCGTGGGTTTTTTCCTCGTGCGAGTAAGTGAAACAACCCAACCGGTCGAACTTGGTTTCTTCAACCCATTGCTGCATTTCTTCAAAATCCTGCTCAGTTTCGCCGGGGTAACCGGTTATCAGCGTGGTGCGCATGGCTATGCCGGGAACCTTATCGCGGATTTCATTAACAACATCAATTGTTTTTTGCTTGGTAATACCACGGCGCATTGATTTCAGCATATTATCGCTGATGTGCTGTAACGGCATATCCATATACTTGCAAATATTGTCGCGCT
>JANYAB010000746.1 GCA_025355225.1 Bacteroidota bacterium | reverse complement strand
GCACCACAGCAACAACTGCTGCCACAGGCGCTTCTTTTACGGGCGCTTTTTTACCTTTTCCAAACTTAAGGGCCATACCTATTCTCACGGTTGATACCGATAAACTTTCTATAGTACGTGGTTCCTGGCCAAAATATGGGTGATAGGAAACGAACGGTGAAAGAGTAATCTTTGTGGTACTGGTGGCCGAAGAAATTGGAATATCATAACCCATACCCACCTGGCCAGAGATCAATGTGCTATGCATATCGCTAAACTGACTGTTGGTGTTCGGCTGTCTTAGCTGCGTGTAGGAGTAATCCTTCTGTAAACCAAGAGCGACCCGTGGACCTGCGAAAAAGTACAAACCTATGGCGTTAAAACCTAAACGCAAACTGGGTTCAATTGCAATATAACTCAAGTCTGTTTTTAATGTGGCGGGGCAGTCGCATGGCGCTACCACGTTGTCAAATTTTGCCCCGCGGCCGTCATATCCTACATTCAGCATAAATCCCCATATCCGTCCCGGACGATATTCAACCAGGACAGAACCGTAAGGGCGTACCCCATTACCTTTATGAAAGGCAGTTGGAACAAGCAATGAATTGTCGAGCTTTTGGGTTGTCCCATCGTAGAAATTAAAATTTGCCGCACCGGATACGCCAAACCACCAGGTTGGCTGTGTGGTCTGCGCCTGGACAGTGGCGTGAGCAAAGAATATCACCATTGAACAGATGATGATTTTTTGCATTAACTTATTTTTAGGTAACATGATGTATCTTCTTTAAAATTAATTTTCTGTTTGTTTATTTTTTGTAAATCCTCCGCTCCGGATTTTCCTGGAGCGGAGGATATTTGATGGGTTTTAAACCACAATCTTAGGCCTGTTAAGGCACATTAACCGTAGTGTTTACCATGGTAACCGAGGCAACCAGCGAAATAGCTCTGCCATTCAGCACCGTTTGAACAGCGTTTCCTGCGGTAGACAACGTCACTCCGGCAGTAGCAACTATGGTTCCTACCATTATGCCGCCGCCTGCTCCGTTAATGGTTGCAGAACTGCCTACGTACCAAAATACATTCTTAGGCAAGGCACCGTTTATCATGATGATACTGCGTGCGCCAGCTGGTCCTGCGGTTCCAACTGTCAGCCCTGCTGCGGTCTGGAATATCCAAACAGCGTTTGGATCACCCTGGGCATCAAGTGTAAGATTGCCGTTTGTTATTTTAAAAGTTCCGCTTGCTGCTTTGTAGACGCCCGGAGCTAATGTTAAGCCGCCCAGTTCGCCAGCACCCGGATCGGTGCCACCTGGTTTTGAAGCCGGTGAAATACTATTATACAGTACCGTCGCATCAAGAAGGGCTTGTGATGCCTTGGCAAATGAAGTCGCAGTTCCTGGAAAAGGAGGAGCTGTGTAGATGCCGCCGGTTACCAATCCCACATTGAGAGGTGTCTCTGTGTAAATATCATTTGTTAGTCCGTCATGGAATCCTGTAATTAGGGTAGAAGCGGCAGTGCTACCAATTCCTCCATTATTAATTACCGTATTTATCCCCTGGTTAGTTACTCCGGCGTTACCACCAAAAGCTCCAAAAAGGGCGACTGTCCCTAAGGTTGGAGGCAGCGGTATCAAGGCGAAATTCGCAACCAGCGTTCTGTTAGCGGTTAAATTGAACGTATAACTTGCACTCGTTGACGCTACAACTCCATTGTCTGTCCAATTGGTAAATGTATAGCCAGGATTTGGCAATGCTGATACGGTTACAGAAGCACCCGCATTGTATGCGCCTGATCCGGTTGTTGTGCCACCGGCTGCAGGACTTGATGATAATATAACACCAAACTGAGATGCCGGTATAATTTTGAAATTAGCAACCAAGACACGATTGGCAGCTAAAGTAAACTTGTAACTCGAACTTACAGATGCGATAACCCCGTTATCTGTCCAATTGGTGAAAGTATATCCCGCACTTGGCGTTGCTGTTACAGTTACCGAAGTGCCCGCAGCATAAGAACCTGAGCCGGTAGTTGTTCCGCCAGCGATGGGACTTGATGATAGCGCTACCGCAAAATTCCCGGCAGCTACCGGTGCAAAATTCGCTACTAAAGCTGTATTGCCGGCCATAGTAAACTGGTAGCTGGAACTTGTTGAAACCACAGTTCCATTATTTGTAAAATTAACGAATGCAAAACCTGCATTGGGTACTGCACTTACTGCAGCTACCGAACTCTGGGCATATGTACCTGCCCCAACTGTTGTTCCTCCTAAGGCAGGGAGTGAGGTCAATGTTACTTGTGGAATAGTTGTGAAGGTCCATACATAATTAGCAACCATGGCGCTGCCAAATGAATCCTTAGCTCCAGTTGTGACAGTGCCAGTATAAACAGCAAATGGCAGCAGTGCTGCGGTTGGCGTGAAAGTAAAGACAGCAGCATTAGGCGTTGGAGAAATTGTTCCGGCAACCGTTGTTGCGCCTTGCTTAATAATAAGAGTAGAATTATTGATAGTTGCCGGATTCATGGCGGTATTGAAGGTTACCGAAATTACCTTGTCAAGGGCGACATCTACAGCTTTATCCAATGGATCGGTTGCAACTACAGGGCAGACCCCTTTGACCTCTCCTGTGAAATTATCCTTTTTACATCCCGTAGCGAAGATGACCAACAGCAATACCAGGGACAGGGCGGTATTGAATATTTTAGAATTGTCCCAACTTTGACGCACCAAAGAATTATACCTGGTCAAAGTAAATTTTTTTTTCATAGTAGTTTTTTTAGATGAATGGTAAATGTTTAAACTTCCTTACTCTTTATTGACAAGAATTCGGGCAATACAAACCTACCCCATACCCGGGGCCGGTACGTTACACATTTTTTTAAATAAGTTATATAATTCACACATTCTCAAGGGCCATCAGGCCTCTGTGTTCGAGTTGCTTAAAGCGGGAGGGGGTTACACCGGTAACCTTTTTAAATTGGGAAGATAAATGCGCCACGCTGCTGTAGTGCAGCTTCCATGAAATCTCTGTAAGATTGAGTTCGTCGTATCCGATGAGCTGTTTTACCCTTTGGATTTTATGCAGGATGATAAAGTGTCCAATGGTTATGCCTGATACTTCCGAAAATATATTAGCAAGATAAGTATAGTCGTGATTTAATTTTATTGCCAGATAATATGAAAAATTTGTCTTTAACCGCTCATCAGAACCGTTGACCATCTCAATGATGACATGTTTAATTTTTTCTATCAGGATACTTTTCTTGTTATCTATTAACTCTAATCCGGATTGAAGTAAAGCGATCTTAATTTTTTCGATCTGTTCAGTGGAAACAATTTCCTCAGTTTCGGCTCTGCCTAACTCGATTGATGTGCAATGAAGTCCGAGTTTTTCTAATTCGAATCTAAGCACCATTTTGCACCTGGTGCATACCATGTTTTTTATAAAAAGCTGCATTGTACTTGTCACACTTGCAAAGCAAGTGCCCGAAAACGAATGCGTTTTCAGATAACCTGCATATCGCTCTGTATTGCAGTCTTTTATTTTAATTTAAAATTAAAATAAATTCAGTTACAGAAACTATATTAATCCTAAAATTAAATATATCAGCCAGTTATGATCAGTTTAATGGAATTTGTGTAGCTTATTAACTAAACTACTCTTGCAGCACAGACGCATGAAAGTCGGGGTTTTCACTCTGAATTATTCAATTGTTAAACCCGGCGCAGAAAAAAATACCGACAAGTAAATATTTATTAGACATTTATTAAATAATATTTTTAGTAATGCTCAAAATATAAACAAGTTAATTGGAGTTCAAACAATTACAAATATTTGTGAATGACGATGAAATAAAAAAATATTTTAATATTTTATGGATTAGTTAATATTACAATATATGTTAACATAATGATAACATTGAATTTATCTTAAAATAACATAGGTTTGTGAAAAATTGCCACTTCATGAAAAAAACCAACGTTAAATCCGTAAAAAAAACAGTTAAAGACGATATCAAATCAAGTCTGATAAAGGAACTAAAAAGCTTAACCAGCAAGTTCGGCGACGCTTCCGCAAAATTAGAAAAGGAGATTAGCAAAGGCGCTAAAAAATTAGCTAAAAAGATCTCCAGGGAAATTAAAATTGAAGAAGAGGCCGCTCCGGTAGCCGTGCCCGAAACTAAAGTGGCTAAAAAAGCCCCTGTTACCAATCCTCCAAAAAAGAGTCCCAAAGCAACTGTAACGAAATAAGCAAAATTCAGAAGCGGGCCTCCGATTCAATAGGAGCGCTGCTGGTTCAAATAAGCAAAGCCATTTAATTAAACCGGCTTTGCTCAATGTTTTCGTTATTTTTAAATAATCACCTTACCCATAAACGGATCGCTAAAGCTGGATTTGCCGGTTTCCACACGTCCGGCATACCTCTTCTCAAATGAATTATTTCCAGCGACTTTAATGCTAAAATCATACCAGCCATAGCTTTTTTCGAGGTTTAAAACCAAATTGACTGTGGCTGAGGCTGTCAATGTCCTTTTTTGGTTGTTGCTTTTATAGGCATGGTCAATTATTTCAATCGAATGTGGTTGGCTGCTTAAGTTCCTTAGTTTTATCTCCACATTACCTGTGAATGTATTGCTTTTTGCAATATTATGTTGGTAATCAAAAATAGTATCGAAAGCGGGGTCAGCCGCATTGCCCTTAAATTCGCGGAAAAATCCGTTCGGCCCGTAAACCCTCAAATGATAATTACTATCTTCAAACTCGTGGATGGGCCAGTTATCGGTCAACGTGTCGCCCGCCATTAACCCGTAAGCCCATGTGCGTACATTTTCAAAAGCCTGATGCTCGCTTTCCTTTTGCTGAAGGTAACCACCAGGTGCATAAACATTAAAAGGGGCACCTGATGCCTTATCGCCAAAAACTTTATTGTCTGCTTTAAATTTTATTTCAAAAGCCGTTTTAGCGACGTTTAATTGGCCGTCCACATATAGTTCGTAAGGTAAAGCGCATGATTGCCGTATGCCATTTTCCTGTTGCGGCATATATTGCGAGGAATGAGGATCACGATTGATCTGATCAATTTCTTCTTTGGTCAGCAGCTTAAAATCAGTGGGTAGTTTTTTGAATTTTGCTTTATGTATACTCTCCATAAAAGCATCCTTCTTTACAAATTCGGGGGCTGCTATATCTTCCCCTTTATAAGGCCTGAACACCGAAGTAAGGTTGCCACAAACGGTGCGCCTCCAATCGCTGATGTTTGGTTCCTGAACCTTTTTCCCGGTTTTTTTGGATAGAAATTCTTCTAAAAACTGCAAAGTTGAGGTATGATCGAAAATTTCCGAATTCACCCAGCCTCCTTTGCTCCAGGGCGAGGCAATAACCATTGGCACCCGAAAGCCTAAACCAATAGCGCTTTCACGGTCATATTTTTCCGGGAAGCCTTTTCTTTCTTTTTCCTGATCAAGAGTTACAAATTCAACTCGGGTATCTATGCCTTTTGAAACAGCACCGGTGCCAATTTTATGTGAGTTGGGCGCAACAAAAGGTGGTACATGATCAAAATAACCATCATTTTCGTCATAGGTAAGAATAAAGATGGTTTTTTTCCATACCTCCGGGTTTTGGGTAAGAATATCCATCACTTCAGATACGTACCAGGCGCCATACCAGGCTGAACTTGGATGGTCGCTAAAATTCTCAGGTGCGGTAAGCCATGATACGGTTGGTAATTTCCCGGTTTTCACATCGACCCTGAACTGGTGCAGCACATCCCCTTTTGGTACTTGTACCTCGCGCTTTGTGCCGTCATCATCATAAGTCAAAGTAGTAAGCTGCCTATGATCCGGATCATTCAAATTCGTGTTAAATGCCTTTAAATGCAAACTCTTATCACGATTTGATAATTTTTCAAACTGACCGGGCTTATAGGTGTCCTTTTCCTTTTTTACAGCTTCAAGATAGTGCTGTAACCCTTTCAATTGATGTTTTAAGTGATCGATATGGGCATCACCTGCCGGCAGTGAATCAATCTTTTTTTGCAATTCGTCTATTTTACCAGGCAATTCGGCGGATCTTTTTTCCATTGCCTGGATATGTTTTTCGTGCAAGTGGATATTGTACTGTTCAAAAAACTCTAATGGATTGTCCTGGAAATTGGATAACCAGGGATCTTCTTCACCCTCAAAACCAGTGTCTATCGCAACTTCATTTTGGTAGCATTTCCATGATATGCCCTGATCTTCGAGCCGCTCCGGGAAAGTGGCCCATTTCAAAGTACCATAGTCCATATCATCATTCCACACATTGGCGCGGGAGTTTTCGATCTGCTCTTCCCTTATGGTGCCAGTCCAAAAATAAAGTCGATTGGGATTGGTGCCTGTCAAAGCAGAACAAAAATTCTGATCACATACCGTAAAAGCATCGGCAAGTGTATAGTAAAAGGGAATATCTTCGCGATTATAATAACCTAGTGTTAAAGGCATATCAGCGTATCCGGGATTACTGTTTCGCTTATTTTCCAACCATTGATCGAATTTGCCATCGTTGCGTGCATTTACCTGGTTGGCCCAGGAATGGGGTAATGAATCCATCCACGTAGCTTTGGTGTTTTTTATGTCGAGGTGAAAAGGCGCATACGTTTCGCCTGCCTTGTTCGATTGCAGCCAAACTTTATTTCTATTCGGTAAATCAATAGCTCGCGGGTCATTAAAGCCGCGAACACCCTTCAACGTACCAAAACAATGATCAAATGAGCGATTTTCCTGCATTAATATCACAATATGTTCGGCATCGAGGTAGGTACTACCTTCAGGGGCGTTAATTGCCAGCGCTTTTTGAATGGAAGCCGGCATTACATTTGCCAAACTTGTTGCACCTGCTAATAAAGCTGCTTTCTTTAAAAAATCTCTGCGGGAATCGGTCATTTTACTAGTTGTAAGTTATACGTTTTACGTTATAAGTAAGCGTCAGAAAATAGCGCCTGATATTTATTGCTTTGTCGTAAATTGCAAGTACGTAAAACGTAGAACTTACAACGTACAACCTCACCTGCCTTCTATAAACTGCTCACACAATCCAAATGATAAGGTCATCCCATTACCACCAAGGCCGTTTATAACGGTTACGCCGGGCTCTGTTTCAATGATCAGTTCCGTTTGTCCATTCATCATTTTAGGATATATTCCGTTCCAGGACTGTAGTAGCCGCCAATCTTTAAAACTGGCGAAACTATGTAAGTAGGTTGTTATTAAATTATTAATAAATTCTTTATCAAATGGATCGTGTACCAAACCGTATTCGTGCGAATCGCCAACGGTTAGCTCGCCAGATCCGTTTTGCGAAACCATTACATGTATGCCCCATTCCAGGTATTCGCCATATTGTTCTTTGTAACGTTTCTTTAACAAAGATAAAGAAGCTGCCGACTGAAAGCCCGGATAATGAATCATTGACAAACCGCCGCATAATGACGGACCAATACGCCACCCGTCAGGCTGGGCAACCAGCCTCATCATTTGCAATTTGCATTTGGTAATGCTGGTTTCTAAAAATAATTCCGGATAAAGTGTTTCAAAATCCGCCCCGCTGCAAACAAATATTTCATCGGCTTCCCAACTACGTTTACCTGACATCGCTTTGGGGTATTGTATCTGGCTGATGGCTGTGTTCCAATGAAATTCGACATTGTATTTTTCAGCTAAATATTTGGCTATCTCCCCTATTGCTACCCTCGATTCTACGATCATTTCCTCGCTGCTCCATAATGCCCCTTTCAGGTTATCCGGGTTAACAGCGGGAGATTTTACTAAAGTTTGCAAAGGGGTAAGCAACGCGCAATCGCGGTGCATCCGGTTAGCCTGAACATATTCGGCTATCACCTGCAATTCATCATCATGGTAAGCCAAATGAAGTGAGCCAACTTCGTTATGCCAAATATTGGCTTCGGCGCAAATTTCTTTCCAAATACTTCGCGACAGAATTGCCCTTTCAAAAAGCGGCCCTGTAGCTTGCCCAATGGGCCATATCATACCAAAATTTCGGATGGATGCACCAACAGCACGTTCGTTGCGTTCAAAAACTGTAACCTTATAACCCCGTATTGCCAGTGCACGGGCCATTGCAAGACCAACAATACCAGCGCCAATGATTATTGCGGAACGTCGCGGCGCCCTGGATGGAAAGTTTTTATTTGGCATTCCTGATGATTGCATTATGCGGTTGAAATATTAAGTTGTTGCTCTGCAGGGTCCTTAACTTGTTTACGGGCGCTACTTAAAAAATACAGCAATGATAAGGTTGCACATATTCCGCCTATCACAGCAACCGTCAGTACTCCGTTTTTAAAAAAGGTCCCCCAGCTTATCCCAGGCTGGCCGAGTTCTTTTACCAAAAGAACACTAACACTACCTAAATAACCTATCGAATCGGCCACATAAATTAAAAACCCCACATTACCCTTGTAATGAAACGAAGCCAGTAGCCGTTCGAAGAAAACAGCATTATAGGGCACGTAACCGAGATAAAGGCCTAGCCCTGCTAAGGTCATCCAAACCATTGGGCTGATTAATCCCAAAGCAAAGAAGCCAGTGGCTGCGCCGATCAGGACACAACCAAATATAATCATGATATGAATAATGCTGAAGGCTTTGAGGTTTCGTTTTACAAGGATAAGCAAACTCATGGCTACCAATACTGCCACTGATATAATGGAATCGATTTTCGCATAAATAGTATTGTCTTTTACGCCCAGGCTCGCCCAAATTTCCACTTCAAAACTATCCCTTACATCCCGCATAATGGTTAACAGCACATAAATAATAAGCGTAAGTATGATGCCTGGTAAAAAGCGCCTTAAAAAACTCTTACGTTCTGCAGCATTCATCGGCAAACGTTTGGTTCGCAATCGAATATCCTCCGCCGTTGGCGGGGGCATCAATTCAAGGAGAAATACAAATAACAGCAGCGGGATAATGAACAAGGCTCCCATCAGAAAAGGCATGTTATATTCGCTTACATGGAATGACCCCATCGTCATACGGGCTATCGTTTTTACAAAGCCAGATGCAAAAATCAAGCTAATGGACAATACCGCTGCCATAAACTCGGTCGATTTACGTCCTTCAAGATATCCAAACACCAGGCCCCAGATCAATCCAAGCGGGAACCCATTTATAAATAAAAATATAATATTGTATGGCGCCGGAACGATGGCAAAAAACAATAATGCCAGCCAGGCGATTCCGACTAACAAAAGAATATATTTGGCCCGCTGACCCGGTTTTAATTCGGAAATAAATTTAATGCCATAAAATTTGCTTAGGGTATAGCCAATTATTTGCGCTATCACCAGCCAAACCTTATAATCGACGTGAAAGTATTGCTGCCCTGTAAAAGTGCCTGCAGAAAATGCTTTGCGAAAGGCATACATAGACGTGTAAGCCCCAAATGAAGAAACCGCAGCCATTAGGGACAGCAATACGTAAGGCCACTTAGCAACTTTTATTCTAAGCTGATCTGTCAGTTTCATGCTATTGGCTAATTATATCAATTACCTGTGCCATATCATCAATGATGTGTGTTGGATGGTAAGGCTCCAGTTCCTCACGGGTGAAGATTCCAGTCGTAACCCCGATCACAAAGCGGCAACCTGAATTTTGCCCTTCGCGCACATCAACCTCGGTATCGCCTACTTTTACAACTTCCAACGGATCAGTGATACCAGCATCCAGCATCATTTTTTGGATCATATAAGGGTGCGGGCGGCCCAGTTCAACTTCATCGGAACCAATGAGGTGATCTATTAAACCCTTTTCGCGCCATTTAAGGCGATTGATGATTGTTTCGGCAATATCCCGCGAGAAACCGGTATTAATGCCTACCCCAATACCCATCTGATGCAGTGTGGCAAAAGTTTCTTCAACATTTGGAAGCGCTTCAATGCCGGGTGCTGATCGGTAAAAATCGATCATTTGCCGCACAAACTCCCGGTGTATTTCATCTACAAGTTCTGCTGTGATCTTTGATTCGTCTTTTTCGTGAAGATGCAGCATCTGTGTGATCGCCTGGTTTTTCTCGTAGCCCATCAGCGGGTTGATCATTTCGAGCGGCACTTCATAATTGTACTTATTAAGCGCCGCCTGAAAAGCTTTGCTAACGTTATGATCATCTTTAACCGTTGTGCCGGCTATATCAAAAACCACTAATTTAATGAGCATATAATTGTCGTTGAAATGTTGAGCAATACTAAACTTAGTTTATTACCATCAAACGAAATTTGTGTTAAGGTTTGGTTAATTAGTTGATGATTTGGTTGATTAGGTGAATAGTTGATTGAGTGAGTGGTTTATTAAAAAGACGTTTTATTACTCCGTCTAAACTCGATCCAACCTAATCAACCACTTAACTTAATCAACCCAAGCAACCACCCTTCACTTCTTTTCCTCAAAAAAATAAACAACGAGCATACTGGCTGTTTGGCCGCCGAGGTTTATTGGTGTATGTGGTATGCGCCCGTCAAATAAAATAGAATCGCCCTGGCTCAGCTGTATCCGCTCCTCATTAAACTGATATTCAATTTCCCCTGCCAATATGTATTTGTATTCAAAAGCATCGGTCTCTACAAGTGGCCTTGTTGCGTTGGGCTCGAGTTCAAGGATCACAATATCTACCGTTGAACGATCAATAAACCGGGTTAAAATCCGCTGATAGTGAAAGCCAATGGCGTGTTCCTTCTCAAAACGGTAATAGTCATTTTTCCTGGTTACCAGGATTGGCGAAAGTTTGTTCCTGGTGCGGATATCTTTGAAAAACGCGTTGAGATCGATCTCGAGAGCCTTTATAATATCAATCAGCACAATAAGCGATGGGATGGTACGGCTGTTTTCGATCTGTGAGATCAAGCCCTTGCTTACATTTGCAAGGGTGGCCAGTTCTTGTACAGTAATATTTTTTTCGCGGCGGCGCTCTTTAATACGGTTACTGATCTGTATCAGTATATCATCTTCCATAAGGCAGGTAAACGTTATTTATATTGGTAATAGTGCGTCGCAAATTAAATCTTTAAGTAATTGTTTTACAACGTGGGCAAATTAATTTAAAAATTGAATATAGCGTATTAAGTAAGTATTATTTGATTTGCTGTAAATAATTAAGTTTTTAAGTTTTTTAATAAATCGACAGTATTTTTTTTAAACAAATCAGTTGAATACTTTATATTGATTTAATAGTGCGGTAATGTCGAATCTTTAAATTTGTGTGAATTTAAATTTTATCAAGTGCTTGTATTAACCTCCGAGACGATTGTTAACGAAGTTTTTGCCTTGTATGAAAAACATGGCGGGGAAGACTACATTGGCGAACCTGTTTCGCAACTGGAGCACATGTCGCAGGCAGCTGCTTTAGCCGAGGAAGAGGGTTTTGAAGATGAAGTTATACTGGCGGCATTTTTCCATGATATAGGGCATTTATGCGCAACCGGCGAAGCCGAAAAAAGCATGGATGGTTTTGGTAATATTGACCATGAAAGATTAGGCGCTGATTATTTGCGCGAAAGAGGATTTTCGGAAAGGCTTGCCACTTTAGTAGAGAGCCATGTAATTGCTAAAAGATATCTTACCTATAAATATCCTGAATACTATGATCAGCTTTCGGAAGCCAGCAAAGCGACGCTTGAGTTCCAGGGTGGCCGGATGAACGAAAGCGAGGCCGCTGATTTTGAATTAAACCCCGATGCTGAATTATTTATTCGTTTACGTTATTGGGATGATAAGGCCAAAGAGATAAATAAACCAATAAATGATTTATCTTATCTTAAATTGCTGGCCATAAGCCATCTAAATAAAAATAACTAATACGCCCATTGCCTAAACATTAATTAATTGTAAGACGATTATAATTAATTTGTTACAAAATCATACCCTCCTTAACCTGCGTTACACGCAATCTTAAGCTTTCCTTAATATAAACTTAGTTTACAAATAATAAACTAAGTTTAGCATTGCTGTATGAAAAATTCCCTCCTCTCACCATTAAATTCATGCAGATGAAACAGCTTTACATGCAACTTAAGACCGTAGTAACGATAGTGTTATTCTGTCTTTCCCCGATCCTTCTATTCGGGCAAACCCAGATCGGTGGTACAGTGACCGACGAAAATCAACAACCTTTGCCCGGAGTAAGCGTAATGCTGAAAGGATCTTCTAAAGGTACAGTGACCGATGGCAACGGACGGTTTTTATTTACTGTTAACAAAGGCCAGGTGCTTACATTCAAGTTCATTGGTTTTGTAACCCGAGACATTACAATAGGCGACCAGACTAATTACAATGTTTCCCTAACAACCGACAGCAAGTCGCTTAACGAAGTAGTGGTTACCGCTTTGGGCGTTAAAAAGGAAACGCGGCGCATAGGCTACGCCATCCAAACCGTTAATGGCGATCAATTAACCACTGCACGCGACCCTAATCCTATTAATGGTTTGATAGGTAAGGTTGCCGGTTTGTCAGTAGGTGCAACTTCCGAAATATTGGGGGTACCAAATGTAACCATACGTGGTAATACGGTCTCGCTATATGTTGTGGATGGTTTACCTATCAACTCGGACACTTTCGACTTGAGTCCTGATGACATAGATACTTACACCGTATTGAAAGGGCCTGCCGCTGCTGCTTTGTATGGCAACCGGGCAGCAAACGGAGCTATTTTAATCACCACAAAAAAAGGCAATAATGCTAAAAAAGGACTTACTGTTGATATCAACAGCAGTACAGTAATAAACAAAGGGTTCGTTGCGTTTCCACGGATACAGAATAAATTCGGACCAGGTGAAAATACCTTTTACGAGTTTGTTGACGGTAAAGGCGGCGCACCGGGCGGTGTAGATAGCGACTATGACGTTTGGGGCCCATATTTTGCCGGGCAATTGATCCCACAATATGATAGCCCGGTAGTTAATGGCGTACGCCAGGGAACTCCATGGACTGCGCGCGGCGCAAACAACCTGGCCAACTTTTTACGGACCGGATATCAAACTAATAATGACATTGCTTTAACGGCTAACGGTGATAATTATACTACCCGCTTTTCAGTTTCGCAACAGCATCAAAACAGTTATATCCCTTCTCAGTACCTGGATATTGCCAATGCTAACTTTTATGCAGCTTTCAATCCAACTTCGCGCTTAAAATTTGAAGCAAGCGTTGATTTTAACAGGCAGAGCACAGATGATTATCCGGACGTTCAATACGGGCCGAACAGTATTATTTACAACATGGCTATCTGGACAGGCGCTGACTGGAATGTGAACGCACCGGATATTAAGGCAATTTGGCAGCCCGGTAAAGTAAACGTACAATCTAACTTTGAGGAATATACCCGTTATCATAATCCCTGGTTCCTGACGGAAATATGGACCCGCGGTCATCAAAAAAATGATACCTACGGATACCTTTCAAGTAACTTTAAAATTGATGATCATTTAAATGTAGGTTTAAAATCGCAAATTGATACTTACAACCTGTTGCACACAGAAGACCTGCCCTACTCGGCACACCCCTACGGTCGTGAAGGTAACAAGGGAGATTATCGCGAAGATCGCCGCGACCTGTTTGAAAACAATACAGAGTTAAAATTGAATTTCGATTATACTGTTCATAAATTCTTGAATATTTCGGGTTTGGTAGGTGGTAACTTACGCAACTTTAAATACAGTTCCAGCTGGGTTTCAACCGACTATTTAAGTATACCTGCGGTTTATTCATTCAGTAACTCATTAAATCCATTACAGGCCACCAGCTTTAATTCGCAATTGAGAACATTAAGCGGTTACTATTCTGTCGATTTGAGTTTTGGTAAATATGCAACCCTGTCGAGCACCGGGCGTATTGATAAATCGTCGGCATTTCAGGATGTGACCACTTATTACTATCCGAGTTTATCGGGTGCCACTGTAATATCAGATTATATTAAATTACCCGACTTTATAACTTTCTTAAAGGCACGCGCATCATTTTCCAACGTACGATCGGATGCTACGAGCCCGACCATAGGGCCTGCACCATTTAGCACAATATCTGCATTTGGAGGCAGCACAGGAAATTCATTATTTGATAATCCATTGGGTTATGGCACTACCTATAATTCTCCATATAATGGTCCGGATTATTCACTTATCCCATCATACGGTGCGGGCAAACCCTATAACGGGCAACCTGCAGGTTACGGTCCCAATTCGTTGTATATAAACAATATTAAAACTTCAACCCGTGTAAATTACGAAGAAGGGTTAGATTTTAAATTCATTCAAAATCGTTTGGGATTAAGCCTCACTGCGTTTCAGTATATAGATGGCCCTCAAATTTTGAATAACGCTATATCTACTGCTACAGGCGATAATAATGAATTATTAAACGCCTTAAAAACTAAAAAAACAGGCTATGAAATTTCATTGAGCGGCACGCCAATTAAAAACCTGGGCGGTTTTGGCTGGGACGTATTGGTGAATTGGTCAACCTATAAAGAAGTTTATAACGAACTGCCTCCGGGACAAACAACTTACAATACTTTCTTTAAACAAGGTGACCGCGTTGATAATTTTTATGGCAGCAAATTCGTAAGAACACCTGACGGTAAAATCATTAACGGCACCAATGGCGAACCATTGGTAAACCCCGTTCCGCAGTACCTCGGGCACCTGGATGCTGACTATACCTGGTCGATATATAATAATGTACACTACAAGAATTTAAGCCTCGGATTCCAGTTCGACGGTTCTGTAGGTGGTGTCACTACTGACTATGTACACAATAAAACCGTTCGTGGCGGTGCCAATGCCATTACAGCAGAAGGTGCGCTCGGCGCGGCACGTTACCAGGATTGGGTAAATTTTGGTAAGGCCGGTTACAATGGTTCATATGTGGGCCAGGGAGTAGTTATATCAAATGGCGTTGCCCCTAACTTCGATTCAAAAACAGGCGCTGTTTTAAACTATAGCGCACTGCAATACGGACAAAATACCCAGACCGCTTTTGTGCAAGAGTATGCGAGCGAATATTATAATGTTACAGAAGCCAACTTAATGAGCAAAACTTATGCAAAACTGCGCGAGGTAACTCTTAATTATAATTTCCCAAAAAAATGGCTGGAAAAAACCTTTATAACAAAAGCATCTGCGTCCATCTACGGTCGTAACCTATTGTATTTTTATAAAAACCCTGAGTTTAAGGATGTCGACCTGGATCAATACAATAATACACGTACGTCTCTTACCGGCTTGCAATCGCCTTCGGTACGCAGCTATGGTCTTAACTTAAAACTTTCATTTTAATTAAAATTGATAATGATCATGAAAAAGATATTTATTTATTTACTGCCGGTACTTATGTTGCTGACAGTAAGCAGTTGTAAAAAGAGTTTTGAGGATTTAACTAAAAATCCGAACGTACCACTTAGCGTTCCCGCTTCGTTACTTCTAAACGGAGTGCTGAATGATTTGCCGGATTTGCCGGATGGAGCTTATGCCAGCAGCAATCAAAACGGTGTAGTATACAAAGGCACTTCAAATAAAGATGAAATACTGTGCCAGTACTATATTTACAACTATAATTACTATGGCAACAATACCTACGATTTTGACAGCAATGCCGATTATTATGCTACTTTAAAAAATGTGATGCTTATGGAAGGACAGGCGGCGGCTTCGGGTGGTGCTGCCGTTAATCCTTATGAGGCCCTGGGCAAATTTTTCAGAGCTTATTTTTTCACTAAAATGAGTTTGGAGCGCGGCGACATCCCGATGACAGAGGCATTAAAAGGGCTGAGTAACCTCACACCAAAATACGATTCGCAAAAAGCGGTGATGGCGCAGTCATTAACATGGCTGGAGAGCGCCAATACTGATCTCACTCAATTAATAGCAAATCCCTCTACTGGTGGAACAGGATTGGGGGCGACTTTAGGAGGTGATATCTATTTCGGCGGCGACTTAACAAAATGGCAAAAGATAGTAAATGCATACCATCTCAGGCTGCTTCTTCAATTAAGCAAGAAGGTAACATCAGACCCTGATTTGAATATACCTACCCAATTTGCTGCAATTGTTGGCAACCCGGCAAAATATCCCCTACTGCAAAGTTCTGCAGATAACCTGCAGTATACTTTTGTAACACCTACCAATTTTTACCCGCAAAACCCGGATAATTTTGGTCAAAGTGGTTCAAGGCAAAATACATCTCAAACTTATATCAGTTTACTTACCCAGTTTCAGGACCCGAGAGTTTATGTAACAGCAGAGCCGTCCCGTCGCCTGGTCGACTCCCTGCATCAAAGTCCTACTGCTTTTAATTCGTTTGTAGGCGCCGATCCCGGGTTAGACCTGGGTATAATGTATAATAATGCCGGCTTGCAATTCTATTCTTTTCTCAACAGGAAACATTATTACTCAACTTATACAGGCGAGCCAAGCGTACAAATTGGTTTCCCTGAGCAAGAATTTAATATAGCCGAAGGAATAACCCGCGGTTGGGCCACTGGTAATGCGGAGGCTCACTATGTAGCGGGTATCCAGGCATCGATGGCCTATTACAACATACCAAATACCGGTACGTTTACAGCATATTTTTACCGTCCGGGTTCTTCGGATGTAAAAATCGCCTCAAACTATGATAGCTATGTTATAAATTTCGACTGGGCAACTTATTACGCTCAGCCTGCGGTAAAATATGCCGGAGGCGCCAACGGGTTAACACAGGTTTTGCAGCAAAAATACCTGGCGTTGTTCCGCCATTCGGGGTTAGAATCTTATTTTACCTATCGCAGAACTGGCGTACCAACCTTTACAACCGGGCCGGGTACGGATAATGGCCAGCGTATAGCTTTACGTTTTCAGTATCCATCAAGTGAACGTACCGCTAACACAGTTAATTATAATGCCGCATTAACAAGCCAATACGGTGGTAATGATGACATCAATGGTATAATGTGGATACTTAAATAACCAAGGGTAATAATTACTAACAATAGACAAATTACCAACAATTTTTAAATTAAATTTCAATAAAGGTGGGCTTAATCTCCCGCCTTTATTTTTGTTATATAATCAAGCACTATATGAAGAAACTCAATTTATTGCTTTTAGTCTTTGCAGTTGTACCGCAACTGTTTGCACAGAACCATAAAACACAAAATATAGTAATCGTAACGCTCGACGGTTTTCGTTGGCAGGAGCTTTACCGGGGTGCAGATTCGGCTTTAATCAACTCAAAATACACCGAAAACAAGACTGAAATACGTAAAAAATACTGGAGCCAAACAACAGAGGAGCGCCGCAAGCTGCTGATGCCTTTTTTTTGGTCGACCATGGTAACTGAAGGGCAATTGTATGGCGACAGGGATACGGGAAATTTTGATGAAGTAGCTAATAAATATCATTTTTCGTACCCCGGTTATAACGAAATATTTACCGGTTTCCCGGATGTTAGGGTAAATAGTAATAACCCGGTGCTCAATCCCAACACCAATGTACTTGAGTATCTCAATAAGCAAAAAGGCTTTGAAAACAAAGTCGCTGTGTTCGCATCATGGGAGGTTTTCCCGGCTATATTTAATGTTCAGCGTTCGGGATTAAAAGTAAACGCGGGATATACCGATTTTGAGAATAAAACAAATGATGAGCGTTTAAAATATCTAAACGAAATACAACACAAAGCGCCCACTTACCTGGGCGATACCCGAATAGATTTTATGACCTATGAGTTTGGTAAGGAATATTTAAAACAATACAAGCCACGGGTATTGTACCTTGCTTTTGATGAGACTGATGACATGGCCCATGCAGGTAACTACAAAATGTACCTGAGCCAGGCACACCAGGAAGATGCTTTTTTACAAGAATTATGGGAATACCTCCAAACTGACCCAACATATAAAAACAAAACTACCCTGATTGTAACCTGTGACCACGGGCGTGGTGATTTACCATTGGACAACTGGCGAAATCATGGATCATGGATCAAAAACTCCGAGCAAACCTGGGTGGCCGTTATCGGTCCCGACACACCCGCCGACGGAATAATTAAAACACCCACCACTACCTACCACAAGCAATTGGCCCAAAGCATGGCGAAATTTCTGGGGTTCGATTTTAAGACAAGCTCAGATCACGAGGTGGGAAATGCCATCGAAACTATGATGATTAAAGAAAAATCCGGGTTAAGTAAGTGAGGGATTGGCTGATTGGGTTGATTAAGTTGGATTCGACTGAATATTTGCTTGATCACTACTTAACTTAATCAACTGCATAACTCAATCAACCAATAAATAAGTAATATTGTAATTAGAACAAATATTTCTTTAACAATACTACAGATGAGCAGCCGAAGAAAATTTTTAGAAACTTCCATCGCCGGAATAGCCGGGTTGAGCCTGTTGCCGGCAATTAATACGTTTGCGAAAGACAGTAACGATTACGTTAGGCAAACAAAGGGGAATTTTAAATTACGCTTCGCCCTGGCGTCGGATATCCATTATGGACAAGCGGGTACTGATTATGTTTTGCATACCGGCAACATGGTTAAATGGCTAAACGAAGACCATAGCAAAAATCACCTTGATTTTGTGATCATAAATGGCGACCTGGTGCACAATCAACCTGCATTGCTACCCGAGATAAAGAAAAACTACCTGGATAAACTCAGCGTGCCCTACCACACCATACCGGGAAACCATGATTTTGCAGACGCGCAAGTTTGGAAAAATGTTTTCGGGTACGAGGACAAATACTTTTTTGAGCATGATGATATCGCTTTTGTATTGGCCAATACAGCTGATACAAAGGGCGGATATGTGTGTCCCGATAATGCTTTTATTAAAAGTGCGCTTGATAAATTTACCGACAAAAAAATCGTATTTGTAATATTACATATCGCCCCTGTAATATGGTTGAAGGAAGAACAATTAACATTTACTGACTGCCCTGAAACAGTTAACCTGCTGCACGTCTACGCTAATGTAAAGGCCGTATTCCATGGGCATGATCACAGGTTGGATGGCGTACGCCATACCGGCAAGTTGCCGCATTTATTTGACGCCCATATTGGTGGCGACTGGGGTACAGACTATAGAGGCTACCGAATTGTAGAGGTAAACGAAGCCAACGAAATACATACCTACCAGGTAAATGCCAGCCAAAATCCGGTGCTTAATTCGAATAAATTATAAAGCGGAAGTGTATTTTATATGGTGAATTGCATGCAATGCGTCACTTAAGGTCTCATTTCCGTCCTTCGTTTCGCACGGTATTCAGCCAGCTGCCTGTCGGCTTCCTGTTTTTGTTTTGGTGTAAGCTTTACAGGTATTATCATTGCCTCAGCAATTTCTTCGGCAGTATATTTTTTAAATATTCTTTTTAAGCTCATCGCGAATATTCTTTAATGACATTGAGTAATGGAAAATCTTAGTTTAAAACTACATATATATCCCAAAAGTAGTGGCATTATTTGCGATCTTTTAAAACACAAAGAAAGCCTGCCAGTCCTTGAACTTGCAGGCTTTCTTTACACAATCGAAAAATCGAATCAGGGAACCGTTTTATATTAGGAATTAACCTGCCCTTTTAAATTTTTATGAAGACTGCGCTTTTCTGCTGCTAATTCTTTTTTCCTTGCCAGTTCGGGGAAGTAATACAGCGCATTAAATTGCTTCTTGTTATCCTTATAACTTTTAACAGCTCCCAGCCGGTGCATCAGGTGAATATACTGCCAGGCAAGGTCAAGTTGCATAGGCTTGAAACCGCTCCGGGCGCTTTTTGGGAACAGGTGATGATTGTTGTGCCATTCGCCGGCAACGAAGCCCGGCCATATTTGGTTAACTGATTTGTCTTTATGATTAAAATCTATTCCTTCACGTTGCTCGCCGGATCCCTTTCCATGTCCTTCAAAATTAAAAGTACGCACACCAATTGCCCAGAAACCAGCAGCGCCAAACAAGGTACAGGCAAGCGCATGGCCGCCTATTAAAAAGAAAACAAGGTACCAAAATGTCCAGTTGCACAGCCATGATAACACAGCCCTGCCGGGATTTACATAGGAGCCCCAACGCTGATACTGCGCGTATGTATTGCCTTTAATACCAGTATGCAGCATTAATAGCTTTATGCGGTTGTAATCTGCTTCACTCAGATTCTTTGCAATGGGTTGATGGTTTACATCTGCCAGAAAACAGTACAAAAAACCGGCATATGCATTATAAGGATCGCCAGGCTGATCTGATTTGGCATGATGCACATGATGGGATATCACATAAATCTCTTCGGGTATAACGTTCAGGGTTAAATTCTGCGTAAAAAACCGCCAGAAATTATTCCGGAATTTGTAGGCGCCGTGGGTACAATACCTGTGGTGCCAGATGGTACCATGCGTTCCCATGATGATCATGCTGTATAAAAAGGCCGCCAGCAACATATACAGGCTAAAAAAATGAAAAACGAACAGCGCAAAGAAAGGGATCAGGCACAGGACCTTGACCCAGCTAAAAAAAGGCAGCCAGTTTTTGCGGTTTTTAAACACATTTAGCCTCGAGAAAAACTCATTAAATATTTGTCCGGAAGTTGGTTTAATCAAACTTCCGCTTGTATCCTGCCAACCATATGAAGGGGCTTGTAATACGTGATCTAAAAATGCCATCGGGTTTCTTTGTTAATTGGTTGTATTGGGATTATAAGTGAAAATGATTGAAAAAAAGGATTGAAAATAGCGGAGCCCGCTCATTACTGATATTATCCAATAGCACATCGCAGTCTTTTATTTATTTGGATACCGGTAAAATAGAGCAACCGCAGCAATAAATCACTGCTGCGAGAGATGGGATAAAGTATGTTTACTGCGTGCGTGCCATGGGACGCATTTTGGAAGTGATTGATTGTCAGGTGTTTTATGTTGTTAGTTAAGCTTATCGGGGCTTCATCCCTGAAAACACGACAATATTTAATTAAATTAGATCTCATAGCTCCCTGATTAAGTAAAATGCTTAAATATTACCCGATCAGAAAACTGGCAATGCCTAAGTATCAGCAAAAATTTAAAGTAACAGCAATTTATGTAGTATTGGTTCTATAAAGATATGTAATTATAATGTAAAAAACTTTCTTTTTTTACTATAATTCTTTTCATATCCGCTTTTTTACTTAAACGCTCAATCAACTTTGGATGTTGTATTTTTATAGAATAAACGTTAATTATATTTACCAAAAGGAAAATATGCCGGATTAATGCTTAACTTGCGGGCTTATTAAAAAATACATAATGCAAAAAGAAGGAACAGTAAAGTTTTTCAATGTTACAAAAGGATTCGGATTCATCTCTCAAACTGATGATAGAAGCGATATTTTTGTACATTCAACCGGTCTTATCGATCAGATCCGTGACAATGACAGGGTACAATTTGATGTAGAAGAAGGCAAAAAAGGCCTTAGTGCGGTAAATGTAAAGGTAATCTAAAAAATCACTATAGGTTAATCGTGGCACCCTGGTTAACATCGGGGTGCTTTTTGTTTTAAACCGTTTTAATATCTCAATACGGCATCATTCACATAAATAAATAAAAGTATGGCAAAGTCCCAGGCAACCTTCATGAAAAAGCAGCTCGAAAAAAATAAACTGAAAAAGAGAGAGGATAAGCAGCAGCGCAAACAGGAACGCAAGGAAGGCTCTACCGGCGGCGACCTCGAAAGCATGATGGCTTACGTTAATGAGTTTGGAGAGATAGTGTCTGAACCTCCTGCTAAAAACTAATATATTTTATAATTCTACTCCACCAATACCCACATTACCTGATCAGCCTGCACCCAACAAAGATGCATGCCACCTGGCCAGGTAATCATCAGGAAACACTGGTTGAACTACAATCTTTGTTTATCTGAATCCCTTTAGCCTATCCTTAACAAACGCTGCGATCTATCCTGTCCCATTAATTAACCAATTCAAAAGTTCGTTGAAGCCTGATATCGTTTGACGCGCTTCCTATCATTACCTGAAAATCGCCCGGCTGGGTTATCAATTCCTGTTTGTCATTATAAAACGATAGCATATTTTTGTTGATATTAAATGTTACCCGCCTGCTTTCTCCAGGCTGCAATAATATTTTACGGAAGTCCTTCAGCTCCTTTACAGGGCGCAACGGCTGCGATACAAGATCGCGTATATACAATTGTACCACTTCTTCCCCGGCATATTTCCCGGTATTTTTCAAGACAAATGAAATAGCCAATGTCTGGTTATCTTTCATTGCTATTTTACTGTAGAACGGATCATCCTGGTATTCAAAAGTGGTATAACTTAAGCCATAGCCAAATGCATAGCGCGGAGAATTAGGAAGATCAATATAGGCAGATTTATAATACAGATCGTTGTCGCCCTGCGCCGGTCTTCCGGTATTGTAGTGGTTATAATAAATGGGTATTTGCCCTTCGGACCGTGGGAAGGTAATAGGCAATTTGCCCGATGGGTTATAATTTCCATACAACACATCCGCCATGGCATTACCGCCCTGGCTGCCCAACCACCATGTATATAAAATCGCCGGTACATTGTCTGCCGTCCAGTTAAATATCATTGGCCTGCCAGCCATTAATAAAACTACGACTGGTTTCCCTGTCGCCTTCATTTCTTTTATCAGTTGCTCCTGTATATCAGGAAGGCGAATATTCGATTTGCTTTTTGCTTCGCCCGTCATATCGGGCGCTTCGCCCACTGCCATTACTATCACATCAGCTTTTTGGGCCGCGGCAATGGCATCAGCAAACCCAACCCGAGAATTATCGGTTATATTGCATCCCTGCGCGTAGATCAATTTTGTTTGTCCGGCCTGTTTCTGCATTCCTTCCAACAATGAAACATTATTCTCATTCTTATCTATCTCTAGCGACCAAAACCCTTTTAATTCCTTTTTAGCATTCGCAAGTGGGCCGATCACCGCAATAGTTTTCAAGTCTTTTGAAAGCGGTAACAGCTGATGTTCATTTTTTAGTAATACAATACTTTTGCGGGCGATATCCCTGGCTGCTTCAATATTTTCAGGCGTATTCAGCGCGGTTTTTTCCCTTTTGGCGTTAATGAAGCGGTAAGGGTCATCAAACAAGCCCATTTCAAATTTTTTCCTTAATATTCTTTTCGCGGCATCGTCTATTAAACTTACAGGCACTTTATTATCAGCCACCAGCTTACTTAGGTTGTTTATATAGCTCCTGCTTTCCATATCCATATCACTGCCCGCCTTTAAGGCCACTTCAGCTGCTTCATAATTATCTTTAACGTACCCGTGGTTGATCATTTCACCAATTGAACCCCAGTCGCTCACTACAAATCCTTTAAAGCCCCATTTGCCTTTCAGAATGTCGCGCTGCAAATAGTTATTACCGGTAGCCGGTATACCGTTCAAGTCGTTAAACGAATTCATGAAGGTAGCTACCCCTGCATCAAGCGCTGCTTTGAACGGCGGAAGGTAGATTTCCCACAACGTATGCAGGCCCATATCCACGCTATTATAATCACGCCCGCCTATAGCCGCGCCATAAGCTGCAAAGTGCTTGGCGCAGGCCATTACCGCGTCAATGCTGCCCAGTCCATTCCCCTGGAAACCTTTTACCCTTGCTGTGGCAATAAGCGATCCGAGATAAGGGTCCTCGCCGGCGCCTTCCATTACACGCCCCCAGCGCGGGTCGCGGGCAATATCCACCATCGGGGCAAATGTCCAGTTTATGCCAGATGCTGATGCTTCGGTAGCAGCAATACGTGCCGATTGCTCAATAGCTTTCATATCCCAACTGGATGCTTCGCCCAGCGGAATAGGAAAAGTGATCCGGTAACCATGTATTACATCCTGCCCAAACAATAAAGGGATCTTCAAACGCGACTGCATGGCAGCATCCTGAAAAGTGCGAATATGCGTGGTGCCCATAATATTTAAAACAGCACCTACCCTGCCCTGCTTTATCTCATTAATTTTGTTGCCCACGTCTTTAGTAACCGGACCGGTGGCCTCCCAATCACCATTATATTGATTTAGTTGTCCAATTTTTTCGGCCAGGGTCATTTTGCCCAACAGGCTCTCTACTTTCAAGTCAATGCTATCCTGCTGTGCCAGTGCTTTATTACCGGTTACCAGGCAGCCTGCAAGCGTCAGCATACCTATTACTTTCCAGTTTATTTTGATCATTTAAAATAGTTTTATTGTGAGAAGCTTAGTTTTAAACAGGATAATTTGAACATCAATTATTAAAAATAAATATAGTCACAAATTTCCTTTCTTCATTTCGCTAACTGCATAATTCGCCGCCCTTGCTGTTAAAGCCATATATAGAATGGATGGGCTCTGATTGCCTGTACTTGTCATACATGCGCCATCGGTCACAAATACATTCTTACACAAATGCAACTGGTTCCATTTGTTCAGTAATGATGTTTTAGGATCTTTCCCCATACGACAGCCGCCCATCTCGTGAATGTCAAGGCCGGGCGCTTGCTTGTTCTCGTAAGTCTCAACATTTTTGCATCCCGCCATGGTCAGCATCGATGAGCTTTCTTTTAAAAAGTCCTGTATCATCCGCTCATCATTATCATCATATTCTACCGAGGTAATGAGCAGCGGGATTCCCCATTGATCTTTCTGATCCTTGCTTAAGCGCACATGATTGGCTGCTTTAGGTACAGTTTCGCCCTGCATATACATATAAACCCGCCATCCGCCTGGTTCGGTAAGCGAGTCTTTGTAAGCGGCGCCAACCTGTCCCTGGTCAGTCTCACCGGGCCTTTTGTCGCGATAAGCACCCATAAAAGTAGTAAAGCCCCCGAAATAGTCGGTCTCGTGTTTGTGGAGGTTGCGGTAATTAGCCAAAATAAGCTCGGTTGGATTACGGCCGAAATAATATTTGTCCAGGAAGCCATCGATCTCCGCGGTGACCGAAGCACGATAATTCTGAAATGCCACATATTTCCCCAGCAGGCCATTGTCGTTGCCTAAACCATTAGGGAAACGATTAGAGGTGGAATTCAGCAGCACCAGGTTGCTGTTCAAAGCAGATGCATTTAAAAAAACTATACGCGCTGAATATTCAATTATCTCTTTTGTATTCGTATCAATTACCCGAACTCCAGACGCCTTGCCAAGTTTTTCATCGTAAATAATAGAATGAACTACTGAAAAAGGCCTGATCGTTAAGTTTCCGGTCCTTTTTGCCCAGGGTAAAGTACAACTGTTCGAACTGAAATAACCGCCGAAGGGGCAGCCACGCATACACATGTTGCGCGCCTGGCATTGGGCCCTCCCCTGATCTAAATGGATCTGGTTAGGTTTGGTTAAATGCGCCCATCTGGCATGTACCAAATGGCGGTCTTTGTAAGTTTCATTTATTTTTTTGCTGATTACTTCCTGTACACAGTTCATTTCGAAAGGCGGTAAAAATTCGCCGTCGGGCATAGCCTCTATGCCATCCTTACTACCGCATACACCTATAAATTTCTCTACGTGCGAATACCAGGGTGCAACGTCCTCATAGCCAATAGGCCACCCTATTCCATAGCCAAAACGTTCCGGATTGGTAAATTCAAATTCGCTCCATCGCTGGCAGGCACGCCCCCAGGTGAGCGACTTCCCACCTACCTGGTATCCCCTTATCCAATCGAAAGGTTTTTCCTGTATGTAAGGGTGATCCTTATCCTTTACAAAAAAATGTTCATTATCTTCTCCATAACCCGCAGCTTTGCTGATCAGGGGGTTTTCTTTCAGAAACGCGGCACTCATTCTGCCCCGATGTTTGAACTGCCAGGGAGGCGTATTAGCTGTAGGATAATCTATAATGTGTTCAACATTTCGTCCACGCTCCAAAACAAGTGTTTTCAGGCCTTGTTCGCATAGTTCTTTAGCAGCCCAGCCACCACTAATACCTGAACCGATAACAATGGCATCATAGGTACTTGCTTTTATTGCAGCGGGTTTAACATTCACGGTGTCCATTAGTATACTATTAGAGTTTATTACAAGCCAAAAACAGAAGCCTGCAATATCCTGAAGAGATCATTATTAGTTAATTTATTTAAGAATTATTTGCTTTTAAAGGTAGTATATTTTTTTAAAACCAGATGCCGGACGGAATTGAAGGGAGTAGAAATTCTGTTTATAGCTTCTCCATACATTCTCAATTACAAAGCCTAAAATACAAAAGCCCTCAGCAAATTGCTCAAGGGCTTTGTATATGGTATGTAGAAAAAAGTATAGTTAAAAACTATATTTATTCACCCATAGTTTTTTATAATCCTCATCATGTCCCACGTAGGTAATACTATTTTCTTTTTCGTCAAACAGACCTGTAAAATCTTTTCGTAGATAATATTTTTGATTACCCAAAACGGTGAAATCACTCACATTGGTGCCCGACAAATCAATTTTTGCTATCCTCGGAAAGTAGTGCGGAAAATAAGTAAGGTTGCCATTCATAGCGTCCATAAAGCCCGAATATCCTTTTGCCCCCTTTACCTCCAGCATTTCCCAATAAAGTGTTTTTTTGTCAGACCCTAAATAGAAATTTTGCCTGATATCAAATATTTCACTTTTCTTATCGTCATTTAACCGCTCAACCCCATATTGCGCTTTAAGCTCGCCATTTTTATCAAAATGCATACAGATGATGTCCAAATAGGTCTTCATATAAGATCCTGTGGGCGTATTTCCGAGAGAGCCGTAACCGCTTTTTATAACCGCATGGCCGGTAAGCTGACCGGCAATTAAAAATTCTTCATCTGCTGTTACAAAAAATTTGCTGATACTAAACTTATTCCCTTTATAGGCGGAGGCCCCTTTGCCCGATGCTTTAAATTTCGATTTGAAATCAGAAACCGAAGCTGTTGAAGCGAAGATCATTTGATCGCCTTTGAATTTCAACAAATGGAACTTCTCCATTTTTTCATTTGATTTATTTTCCCAGCGCAAGTCCTGGTCGTTTTGCGCATCTGTAAAACATGGATTTGATATGGAGGCATAATCTTCAAAAACCTCACTATATGCCTCTTTTGATTTGGTGGAGGTTGCGCAAAAATAAACTGCGTCATTCTTTTCCTCCATATTGATGATAAGCATATTATTTGAGGGGCTTTTAAAGGGAACTTTATTTATCAGGTCGCCTTTAATAGAATAACGCAGATAGGTATAGGCCGATGGGTCACCCTCGCCCTTTTTAGGTGCAAATACCATTATCACATCGTCGTTGGCAAGCTGGTCGCAATAAACCAATGATTGGTTACCAGAAATATCAATAGTTCTTTCAGTTATATCCAGATCAGGCGAAATCTTCAAAATATAAAAAGGATTGGCCTGTTTTTTCTCTTTTTTATCATTGGCGGCAATTATAAAAGTTTCATCCCCGGCTACAGAGGATTCATAAGAGGCTATACCTTTATACGCCTTACCATTATCATTTTTTGCTTTAATATTTTCGTCGGTAACAACTTTAGTAGTTATATACTTCTGCTTCTCGTGGCTCCAGCTTTGCTGCAATACTCTTTTATGCAGTTTAAGTTTCATGCTCAGTATATCAAATGATGTACATCCGCCTACTGTAGCATATATAATTGTTTTAACCCTATCCTCCCGGTCCTCCTTTGGAACATTAGCATCACTGCTGCTTATAAATTTGATCTGTTTGTCGAATGCGTAGTTCTCAAAAAAGACATCTGCTTTATTATCGCCGGCAATTTTATAGGTAATATTCAGATCTCCTTTGTCATTTTTATTAATGCCATAAATAAATCCTTTAATCGCCTTTTTGGATAATGGCTGAACAGATTCCTGGCTTTGCTGTGCCTTAGCCGAACAGCATGTAAATACGATTAATGCAACGCAAAAGAAATAATGCTTCATAATGATCTTGATTTAAGTTTTATGCAAGATGAAAACTAAACCATTGTGCATCAATCGCATGATAGTAGTAATTTTGTCGCTATAGATCGATTGTGTTGGGTGAATTAAGAAGTTGTTTTTCAAACTGATCAATTACTCGTGTTCAGGCGTTATCCCGTCAGCTCAAGCAACCAGTATTAAAACAGGCCTGTCTTCTTTAAGGCATCAATGCGGCAGTTTACCTGGAGTTTTTCGTAGATATTCCGGGTATGGGTTCTTACTGTTTCAATACTTACAAACAGATTATCAGCTATCTCCTTATATCTATAGCCTTTGGCAAGCTGTTCCAAAATTTCCTGCTCGCGCCTGCTTAACTCCTGGAAATAATCATTTGCTTTCTCCTTTGTAAAAGCCTCTATCACTTTCCTTGCTATCTGGCTGCTAATCGGTGACCCTCCGTTGTATACATCATAAATAGCCTCTATAACTTTTTCCGGAGGGGTTGTTTTCAATAAATAACTGGTTGCACCCGCCTTTAACGCATTGAAAATATTGTCAACGTTGTCATACACGGTAAGAACCATCATTTGCATTTTCGGATGCACTATTTTCAAGCGACGGATACACTCTATACCGTTCATTCCGGGGAGTTGAATATCAAACAAAGCAATGTCAGCCGGGTTGGCTGCGAGGCTTTTCAATGCTGATTCGGCATCTTTAAAAACACGTAACTCTTCTACGCTAATTTGCACATGTATCTGCTCAGCAAGATACTTCCTTACTTTATCATCATCCTCAATTATAGCTATTGAACGGATTTGCACTTTGAATGAATTATTATAAAAGATGTACTATGTAAAGATGGATCAAAGCTTTGGCATTAGGAATGTGATTTTAGTGGTATTAAAAATGTAAAACTACTTCCTTTATTAATTACGGATGTAGCAGAAAATACACCATTCAAATCACTTATTCGCTTTTTTATATTATTGAACCCGTTTCCATTGGTTTGTTTATTGGTATCGAAACCAATACCATTATCACTTATTAAAAATTTCAGTCCCTTATCTTTTAGTTCAGCCTCAACTATTATTTCGGTGGCCCGACTGTATTTAACAGCATTATGCACTGTTTCTTTTACGATGAGTAACAGATTGCGTTTTTGCTCGGTATTTAAAACAATGTCTCCAAAATTATCAGGTAAACAGATCTTATATTCCATGCCCGAATATTCAAGCAGCTTATAAAGACTTTCGCGCAGGTACGCAAAAAAAACGTCAAGGGTACTATTAGCGGGGTTCATACTCCAAATTATCTCACTCATATTCTCAACAAGTTTGCGGCTGGTTTCAGCAATATCAGTTAATTCCTTTGTCTTCTTTAATCTATGATTGTTAAATGATTCGCTCATCAGCGTTATCTGCGTTAAGCCTGCGCCAATGTCGTCATGCATTTCGCGGGAAATTCTTTGCCGCTCATTTTCCAGTTCTTTTTGCCCCTGGTAAATAGCCAATTTAGCCTTCAGTTTTCTTTGCGAAATGCTAATAGTTGACAATACAATTGCAGTGGCGAACAATAAAAAAACAAGTGCGATAAAAGGGAATGTTTTCCAAAATGGCGGCATTACCAATATCCGGAACTTTGCAACCGCACTCTTTACATCCGAACTATTGATGGCCCTTATCAATAAGGTGTATTTGCCCGGGGTTAAATTAGAATAGCGGATATTTTTGTTCTCTGTTTTAAACCATTTGTTTTCCCAGCCGTCCAGTTTGTATTCTATGGTATTAGCCTGTGGGAGGGTGTAATCAAGGACAGCAAATTTGAGGAGCATGGATTTTTTCCCTGAAGGTAAGCTGATCGTCCTTGTTGCATTAAAAACAGGTTCGCTTAAAATTGACTCATCATCAATCGAAACATCTGTTATGCCTAATAATGGCGCAGATCTATCGGCTACAACCGGTGACGGTTTAAACCAGTTGAAGCCCTTGATACCTCCAAAATACAAAGTACCTGATGCAGATTTGAAATAAGACCCGCTATTAAACTCATTACTTTGCAAGCCATCCTTCACATTATAGTTTTTAAAACTTTCATTATTCCTGTTAAAATAGCTAATGCCCGAATTCGTACTCAACCAAAGATTGTGCATTCCATCCTCAAGCGCACCATAGACGTACGTGTTTGCCATACCATCCTGTTGATCGTAAACTCTGAATTTTTTAGACCGGCAATAAAAGCGGATCAACCCTTTTACGGTACATAGCCATAAAACATCAGGGTTTCTTTCATCAAGATGAATGCTCCTGATATTACTGCCCGGAAAATATTTTTCATGTATAATAATTGTATCCGCAGTAACATCAATGTGCTGTAAACCATTGCCCGGACAGCCTATCCATATTTGGTGGTCTGCAGCCTCCACAATATCAGCTATCTCGAAGCCCTTTTGAAGATTGTAATAGCCTTTTATACTACCACCTTTTTTTTTGAAATAGATGATCCCGCTTCTTGCCGCGGCTACAACATCGCCGTTGTTTAGCTGGTAAAAATGATTGACAAGGTTGTTCCACTGCTGAATCAGCGGCATATTTTTAATATGAATTCTGCGGAAAACACCGTCTTTAAAAATGGAAATCCCCATTGAACTTGCAACCCAGATATTGTTGTCAGCATCGCCAAAAATGGCGCTCACCGTATTAGCATGAATGCTGCCGCTATTACCCGGAATATTTTTAAATTGTTTAAGAACCCCGGTTGTTTTGTTTAAGATACAAAGCCCGTTAGAAAATGAACCAAAGTAGATATTACCTTTTTCATCATCATAAATACATTTGGTAAAATAGTCATTCATGAAAGGATATTCAGCCTGGTTGAGCGGGAATTGATTGAACTTTTTTGGCTTAATATCCAACCGGCATACCCCGCCCCCGTCCGTGCCAATCCACAAATTATTATTGTTGTCATTGTAAATTACCCTTACTCCGTCTATTGGCAATGAATTTTCTTTTGAATTTTCATGCTGGTATGAAAAAAACTTTTTTGATGCGGGCTCATACATAATAATTCCGTTATTGATAGTGATGATCCACAAATGCTGGTACCTGTCCTCAACCACATTGTAATAGTGCGTTGACTTGCCTTTCTCCGCATATTGTATGGTATCAATAAATTTATTGTTTGCATTCAACACATATATCTTGTCGGGGTTAATCAGGTATTTATTATGCTGTCCAAAAACTATTTTAGCTATTTGTTGATTTAGCAGGTACGGTGTGAATTTTTTTGAGACCAGATCAAATATATATAGCCCTTTGGTTAATAAACCACGCACCCATATTTTGTTATCATACGTGGTTGCGGGATAGCTGATTGGGTGATCATAGCTGTTAAAAATATTTACCTGGTTAGGAAAAGAATACCTTGTCAGTGCTTTTGTTTTAGTGTTGTATGCGACGATGCCGGTAAGAATATTTTCGAGGTAAATAACATCTTTTTCTATGGTTACAATGTCCAGGTAAGTACTTGGGAATTCGGTTTTCGAAAAAGGACGCGATTGCTCTATTTTTTGATTAAGCCTGTCGTAATAGTAAATACCTGTTTCATTACTATACCATATATTGCCGTCCGCATCTTCGCACATTTTTCCAACATAATTGGAATTAAAGGAATCTTTTATATCGCCTGAAAACTTAAATATCTTAATTTCACCGCCATCGTACCTGTTCAATCCATCGCTGGTACCAAACCACATAAAGCCTTCCCGATCTTGTAAAATAGAATATACCGAACTTTGCGAAAGCCCGTCGTTCACGCTTAATGTTTCAAAATGCGGAAGAATAGTTTGCCCGTAAATACTATAGCCGGATAGAAGTAATTGAAAAAATAAAACTATTTTTTTCAATGGCGTAAAGGGTTAAATAATCTAATGGATAAATATAATTAGTAACTAAAGATATTAAATTCAGACACATAACTTGCTATCTTTAGCGTATAAATCGTTTTACAGACCTTTTACCTCCATGAAAAAGATAATTTTAAGCTTATTCGCATTGACATTGTTAACCCAACTTGTTTTTGGGCAAACAAATACGATACCTTACGGAAGCAACAGTAAGACCGGCAAGTACTACACTGTCCGTGGTATAAAAATGTATACCGAAGTTTATGGTGAAGGAACGCCCTTGCTCCTGATACATGGCAACGGGGGAAGTATAAAAGCCTTTGCCAGCACCATCCCTTATTTTTCAAAGAAGTATAGGGTTATTGCTGTTGACAGCAGGGCGCATGGCAAAACGATCGACACCCGGGATTCCTTAAGTTTTGAAATGATGGCTGATGATTTCTCGGCCTTGCTGGATGCTATCCATATTAAATCCGCTTATGTGATCGGCTGGAGTGACGGAGGCATTAATGCCTTAGTACTGGCTATGCGGCACCCCGAAAAAGTAATTAAACTGGCCTCGACCGGCGCTAACCTCACCCCTGATTCAACCGCGCTTACTCCATCCACATGGAACGATATGGTAAAGCAATATGCGCGGGATAAAGACAAAGCACGAAAGACAGATAAGGAGAAAAACGACTGGAAAATATTTATGCTCGATTATGACCAACCAAACATACCCTTCACTGCCCTCAAAGCAATCAAATGCCCGTCGCTAATTATTTGCGGAGACCATGACCTGATCCCGATAGAACACACCACAAAAATATACCAGAGTATCCCCCTTGCCTATTTGTGGGTTGTGCCCAATTCGGGCCATGCCACTTTAATACAGCATCGGGATGATTTCAATAAATTGGTGGATGAGTTCTTTGAAAAACCGTTTCACAAGTTTTAGATCAAAGATTTGTCGCGAGAAAATTAAATGACGAAAGCGACCAGAATAGCATTTGGCCTCCGTGACCTTTGTGTCTTTCTCTGTGAATCTCAGTGGTAAAAAATAACCACAAAGGACGCAAAGATTTTCACTGAGAAACACAGAGTTGGATGTTTTACAAATATTTCATTCTTACTATTATCAAGCTCAATTTGAGACAACCTGTATAGATATTTTTATTTCAATTATCACTTTCGCAATAAAAACATTGTACATCCGGATGCAGCCAAAGGAAAGAAGCAGGCAGTTGGGTGCTCACTTTCTCCTCCGTAAGGCGTTGCATTATTTCGTGCTTATGTGTGCCGTTTACTACCAGGATTATTTTTTTCGATTGCAGTATATCTGCCATACCTAGCGTGAAGCCAAGTTCAATTTCGGTATTCGTATCCTTGATCATGGTGTGCGTCAGCGATGTTTTACTCAATTGCGCCAGGTGTGCATGAGGTTGTAAAGCATCGGCTGGTTCATTAAAGGCGATATGGCCATTTTGGCCCAACCCCAAAATGCAAAGGCCAATGGGGCCATGTTCTTCCAGTAAATGTTGAACGCGTTTGCAATCAGCAATGGGCTCATTAGTTTTACCGTCGAATGCGATGTATCTATCAGGCGATACTTTTAACGGTGCTAACAGGTGCGTATTGAGATAATATTCGCAGGAACCCGCATCGTCTGCGCCTAAACCGTACCATTCATCCAGTTTAATAAAACTTAAACCTGCAACAACTATTGAACTTTGTTTTTCGACCAGTTTCTGATAAATTCCGGTTGGCGAATTACCTGTGGCCGCGCAAACTAACGCTTGCGGATTTTGCCTTATTTCACGAATAAGCAGGTCAGAGACCTGTTCGTTCAATTCAGCAAGTGTGGGGCAATTGATGATCTGCATGGATTAAAAAAATAGCTACGGCTATTTGCCAAAGTTAGAATTTAATCGTCATTTGTTGTTATCGGTAAAGTTTATTTTGCAAATCGCTGCAAAGATAATGATGTCCTTCGTTTCGGAATTTTATACAATGTAAATAGTTGAAACAGGCGGTTTGGGATTTGCCCTCATTTCAAAATAATAGAGGACGAGGATTAAGGAAAGATTGATAAACTCGCCCGCAGCGGCATAGGAATCGGAGAGCGGGTCGCTGTTGTGCCAGTGGGTATAGACGGCCCCCACCATGATCAACATCAAACCGACAGCAGCCAAAGGGCCCGTCCGGAGTTTGAAATGAAGAAGTACACCTAAGCCCCCAATAATTTCAGCTGACATAATAAAATAAAGAAACCACGTTGCATAGCCTGATTGCTGAAAAAAACCGATCATATAGGTCATATTCATCGACTTGCCGACCGTGGCTACTATAAATGAGTTACCTATAGCAAGGGAAGTGCCCCATAAAGTCGTGCGGACTATTTTTTTGAGGCCCCCGTTGTTTGGCATCTCATCTATCAACCACAGTTTAAACAACATATTACCAGTTAAAAATCCAAATAACAGGTTGGACAGATATCCGCCGTAATGAATGAGCTGGCCAAGTATTTTCAATATTATGGCATTTTTTATACCGGCAAAATAGAATAACCATACCGCCACGACTAAAATGACTATCCATATCAAATAAGCCCTGGCCAGGCTATTGGCAGATTTAACACCAGGCTCCCAAATAAGGTTTACTAAAAAACCCAATATCAACAAGCCGATAAGTATTAAAATGTCCATATCCATTATATCAATTTGCTGATGGCGGCAGGTTAATAGGAATCATCAAAATGCCCGGAGCATGATCTTGTGAGTAATATAGTGTCTTGCCGTCGGTCGAAACATACGGGTCGCTGTTACCTTTGCCATTGTTAACCTGCGGGCCTAATTTGTTACCCTGGGACCAGTCGTTGCCGTGACGATAGCTAATATAAAGGTCGCCGTTGCTCACAAATATTATATAGCGTTCATCGGGGGCGATAAATGGATCATATATCTCATTGTTGCCGTTTAATGAAAGAAGCTTTGGTTTGTCGTAATGATCTCCCAGCCATTTCGTGTAGTAGCCGCCCATTCCTTTGTTTCCGTCGCGCCCACGGCAGCAGAAACAAATTGTTCCCGAACTGCTTACAGAAGGGCCGTAGTCATTAAGCCCCTCTAAATTGACCGGCGCATCCAGGTGCTTTGGTTTTGACCAGCCGTCTCCCGAAAGACGATCAACATACCAAAGGTGGGCATTTTTTTGAGGCTTGTTCTGGGGCATATCATCTAACGGGCGGGTTGACACGAATACCAATCGCTTCCCATCCGGGCTGAGGGCCGGGTCCCAATCTTTCCATTGCCCCGAAAATGCAGCTACCGTTGGTTTGGTCCATTTATTATTAACCATTTTCGAAAAACAAATGGTTTGGCCTGCAGCAATATATACGGTATTGCCGTCCGGCATAAAGGTTGCTACAGACTGATCGTTTGGTAAAGAAACCCCCTCCTGTACAAATACCGTTGGCTTTGAATTAGCGTCAATAATGTTTTGTGAGAAAGCAGTAAGGCATGCGCACCAGGTGATAATTAAGCTAAGAATGATTTTTTTTGAGAATCCCTTTATAAAATGCATAAGATAATGTGTTGAAGTAACTTCCGAATCTTAATCTCGGAATTAATCGGCGACGAAGCTAAAGTCTCCCCTACCGGGG
>JANYAB010000740.1 GCA_025355225.1 Bacteroidota bacterium | reverse complement strand
TGACAAGGCGTTTGCTGTTGGCCGGGATTCAAATACTTCAGACCCAACCGACGAAACCGCTCCCGTCAGGTATTTCCTTTTCTTTGTTCCGTATCCAATTACCACCACCTCATTTAAACTGTTACTGATTTCTTCGAGGGTGATATTTAATACTGAATTACCGTTTACAGGAACTTCCAATGTTTTATACCCGACAAATTTGAAAATCAATATGCCGTTCTCAGGAACGGTAATATTAAAATCACCTTTGCTATTGGTGACTGTGCCAATCTGATTGTTAGATTTTAAAGTGACTGAAGCGCCTGGCAACCGGCCCGTTTTATCACTAACTGTTCCTTTAACTGTAATATCAGCAGTAAGAACAACAGGGTGATGTGTTACAACCGAACCGCTTGCATTGGTATTAAACCAGGCACAGAGCGCACCGATGAAAAGCAAAAATCCCAATCTGGATTTAATCCGCTTCCAACAGTTTTTAGTAAATTTTTTCTTCATTTAAGTTTAGTTTTAGTTTGAGTATGCGAAGACATTTTGTTATCATGTGTTCGAACACTTCATTAATTAAAACGTGCGTGTGCGTACACACTTTTCCAAAGTAAACAGATAAATATCATTAAACCAAATTTTCTTTTTAAAAAAATGTTTTAATTGCTGTTAGTGCTAACAAACAGGATTGAAAGAGGAAGATTATAACGTTTTAATGCAGGAGTTGCAGAGGTTGGCTAATCTTCAAGATAATAATTTAGATTTTCTTTAGTAACAATATCAAGGGGGAGGTATTTCAAAAGAGGAACCTCCTTTTTAAACACTAAAAAGTCAGTTAAGAGGCTGATCCCCCAAAAACCTTGTCCTTTTGGGTTTTGATTGATGAGAAAACTGATGGCATCCTTATTCAGATAATGCAGATTTCTTTTTAATAAATCATACCCGATAATTTTGATATGCTTAATATGCTTCTGCTCCAGGTAGTTCGCAATTTCATAGGCCTTTGAGGTTGTTACGAAGATACATTTCAAATTGCTGTTGTTTTCTAAAATTTCATCCAACTGCTTTATGAATGACGATGCGTTCGACCTGCTTAGCACAGTTTTTAAAATATTGTACTGATGTTCAAGATCCCTCTCTTTAAAATAATTACAAAAACCCTGTTCTTTTTTTAAAAGGTGCGCTGCATTTCCTGGTTCCTCATCAATATGCGCAATCAATAGGGAACATGGATCGGATTGTCCATAGTGGATTAGCTTAGCCACCAGCATCCCGCTTTGATAGGAATCCTGCCCGATGTAGGTCAAGGGGTCATAATCTGCTATTTGTGTATTGAACAGAACAAACGGAATATGCTGAGTTTTCCATTTTTCAAAAAATGGCAATGTTTCCCTGTAAAATATGGGTGATAAAAAAATGCCATCGGGATTGCTATTGGTAAGTTCATTCGCTTTTTCAACAAACGATTCAACACTGTCCGGGTTAAAAACAAATTGGCGAACAACGATTCCATATTGTCTCAATTCCCTTTCGGCCTTCTCGATACCCAGTTTAGGCGCTTCCCAATATGAATCAATTTTGTGGTCGGGGATAAGGGCAGCCAGGTTATAAGTTTTATTCGACGCTAATGAACGCGCTATGAGGTTGGGCTCATAATTCATTTCATCAATTATTTTAAGAACTTTCTTACGAACCTTCTCCGAAACGCGCCCCCGGTTATGGAGTACCCTATCTATGGTGCCTGTAGATACTCCCGCCTTAATAGCAATGTCTTTTATACGAACAGGGGTATTGTTTGATGGCATAACAAATTAAAACTTAGTGAAAAGGTAGCAAATGTAAACGAATATTCCTTTAACGGGCAATGCAAGAAACAAATTTATAAGGTGACACGTACAAATAGTTAATAAAATATTAACTCATAATTAAACTAAACTATTTTTAATGAAAAAAATTCTTTTTTTTTGTGCCGCTGCTGCATTATTTACATCTTGTAAAAAAGAGGCTGAAACTACAGCCACTGCTCCAACTACTGCTCCAAGCACTGCTCCAATCACTGCTCGAACCACTGCTCTAACCCTTTTACACACGCCCACTCCCGTTGCCGGCAATATCGTCGAAGTATGGGGAGGTTCGGCCGAATTTATCGTCCTAAGGTCAGACGGCACCGTGTGGGATTGGGGAGTCAATGACGGCGGTAAATTAGGAAATGGCTTATCCACTCCCTGGTCCGCGATGGGCACAAATCAACCCAGTGACAGCCATTTTCCAGTTCAAGTTCTCGGTCCGGGCGGCATGGGCCATTTAAATTCTATTGTCGCGATTGCTGGTGCCGAAAGGCACAATATTGCCCTCAAAAACGATGGGACGGTTTGGACCTGGGGCTGGAATAACTTTGGAATGTTAGGGCTTGGTACGACAACCGACGGCATGTTGCCAAAGGGAGCGCATGATGGGACCGATTTTCCAAGTCAAATTCCAAATTTTAATTCGGTGATTGAGATCAATGCACGCGGTTATCACACCATGGCAAAAAAATCAGACGGTACCATTTGGACGTGGGGAATGAATACCTGGGGACAACTTGGTGACGGAACGAAATCAAATCGATGGAGTCCTACCAAGGTCACTTCGCTCGTCGGTCAGACTATTGATTATATTGCCGGCGGTGGAGATTTTTGCATGGCTCTTCTTTCAAACCATACGGTGATGTCGTGGGGAAGAAACGATTTTGGCGAAGTGGGAAACGGCACCTTTAATACGATTGGCCAATTTTTACCAACGCGCGTGGTTCAAACCACCGGGTTAACTAATATTAAGGCAATTGCGGCGGGATGGTCTTTCGCCGTTGCACTCAGTGCCGATGGAACCGTATGGACGTGGGGATTAAATGACCACGGTCAGCTCGGCGATGGTACTACCACGAACCGCAATAAGCCGGTTCAGGTACAAGGGTTGTCAAATGTTATCCAGGTCTCGGCGGGTGATAACCACATAGCAGTTCTAAAATCAGACGGAACGGTTTGGGCTTGGGGCTGGAATGCTACTTATGGACAAATCGGCGATGGAACTGCGATCGACCGACATACTCCGGTGCAAGTCAGCGGACTCAGCAACATTATTCAAGTTCGGGCGCGCGATTACCAAAATCTTGCGGTAAAAGCCGATGGGACGCTCTGGGAATGGGGCGGCAATGCGGACGGACAGGCGGGAAATGGAACCTTTGGCAACGTGAACCGAACCCCCGTTCAGGTCAGCTGGCAGTAGCGGGCGAGCCCGTTCGGTGAGGCTCTGATTGTGATGCAAATACTGCTGTTCGTAGTTTTTCAACTACGGACTACTATTTCCAACGACTGCGTCTTCACTCTACCCCGCCCATCCCTCTCTATCCAAACTCCTGAAATGTATTGCCTCGGCCAAGTGTTCCAGCATAATATCCTCGCTTCCGGCCAGGTCCGCTATGGTGCGGGATACCTTTAAAATGCGGTCGTAGGCACGGGCGCTGAGGCCCAGTTTTTCCATAGCTTTTTTCAACAGGGCTTGGCCTGCGCTGCTGATCTTGCAAATATCGCGCACCATTTGCGGACTCATTTGGGCATTGGCATGCAGGTCGGGCCGGTTGCCGAAGCGTTCTGTTTGTATTTCTCTGGCCGAGATTACCCTTGCACGGATGAATTCGCTTTTTTCCGCCAGCCGGTCGGAGGCGAGCTCGGAAAAATTTACCGGCGTTACTTCCACATGCAGGTCGATACGGTCGAGCAGCGGACCGGATATCTTGCTTAAATATTTTTGAACTGTGCCAGGGGGGCAGATACAATCTTTTTCTGGATGATTATAATATCCGCAGGGGCATGGCGGTGAGAACATTTCTACCGCAGACGAAAAAGGTGCGCAAACCGCTAACACACGAATATTCATTATTTCCGCAAACAGTTGGTGAACATATCCGCAAGATACGGATTGAACGCGGATTGTCGCAAGGTGATGTGGGCAAGATAATCGGTGTCAGTGACGATACCGTCACTTATTGGGAGAATGAGCGTTCAGTGCCACAAGTGCAAC
>JANYAB010000735.1 GCA_025355225.1 Bacteroidota bacterium | reverse complement strand
GGCCATCAAAATAAAAATACCAGAAACTTTCCACTTCTTTTTCATTCATACTTTGTAGGAGATATACAGTAAGCCCCGGTTTACTTTCAACTCTGTTCCTTAATCCATGCTGAAAATAATTGATAGCATCTGCATCCCAATGTCCACCTTTAGCAATTCTTACTATCTTCCTATAATATAATGTATCATTAATACTATTTAAGTTATTAAACAATTCCTCTATATGATTTACTGCTTCTTCATATAAAATTGCAACTCCGCCTGTATTTATGTCATCCCCATAAAGTTCATTTAGTTGCTTGAAGGTATTTGGAAATTCAGCAAAAAATTTCTTTTGATATATCGTAGACCCGGATAGCAGGTAATATTGTTTCAATTTTTTAGCTTTTAAAGAAATGCTATCGGTAACAATATTCTCCCCAAGAGATACTGGATATGCCGTTGCAAAAGAAGCATTGAAAAAGAAAGCAATAACAAGTAGGCTGGATACTTTCATATAATAAGGGGCTGTTAAATTATACCCGAAAGTAGTTATTTCTTTACACCTTATTCAACTCATCAATCAACCCTTTGCTTAACCTGTTAAAATAACGTTTTACGCCATAACCCATTACCCATTGTATACCTTTGGTGGCATTGGTTAAAAAAACCTCGTCGGCTTCATATAAAATATCCGGATTTATCTGGGCTTCGGTGAAGGGGATATTATTTTGAGTTGCAAGTTTTATTATAACCTGTCGCATCACGCCTTCCACGCAGCCTTCGCTTAAAGCCGGGGTATATAAATGACTTTGATACCATACAAAAATGTTTGAGCTTGCGGCTTCGCACAAAAACCCATTTTGGTTAAGCAAAAAAGCATCATCCAGTTTGTTCTGGGTTTTAAATATCCCTGCCATTACATAGATCAATGAGTTGCAGGTCTTAATGTTCGACAGGTAGTTGGTAGGCTTTGGCAGTTCGGTAAAAATGTCCATGATCAACCCCTTGTCATTCAAAAAATAGCGTGGTTCATCCAGTGGCTGCAACTCCAGGCAATAACCCATTTTATTTTGTGTAGGTGTGTATAAACCTTCGGCATCACGGTAAACGGTCAGGCGTAAGCGGCCGTGTTTAATTTTGTTCCTGGCAGCAAGCTGCTCCACCTTGTCCTTTAAAAACCAGGTATCCATCTGCGAATACCCGTCAATTTTCAAGGCTTTCATTCCCCGCTGCAGGCGGTCGGCGTGCAGGTCAGCAAACTTAAGCTGTCCCTTCATCAGCCGCATACTCTCAAACAAGCCATCACCATATCTGAATGCGCGGTTAGCCACCGTAAGCAGTTTTATATCTGCCTGCAGTATTTCACCATTAAAATTAATATACAAAGGCATCATTGGTAGATTTTAGATTTGGGTCCCGATAGCTATCGGGATGAGATTTGAGATATAAGTTACATTCTGATTTTTTGTTTGCCTTTTTGTCGCTTTAGGCTTTTGCTTTCTGCCTGGATCTAAATCACGCCTGGGTTCCATATTTGCGCCATTTCTGTAAAACTGTTTCAAAGTCTTCAGGCAAGGGCGCTTCAAAGTAAATATATTTTTTTAGCGTAGGGTGTACAAAGCCTAAGGTCTGCGCGTGCAGCGCCTGCCTTGGCATTACTTCAAAACAATTCTCAACAAATTGCCGGTATTTATTAAAAACAGTCCCCTTTAATATACGATCTCCCCCATAGGCAGCATCGCTGAACAAGGGGTGACCAATATGTTTCATATGCGCCCTGATCTGGTGTGTACGTCCGGTCTCCAGCTGGCACTCAATTAGTGTGACATAATTTAAGCGTTCCAGCACTTTGTAATGCGTTACCGACCATTTTCCTTTTTCCGGGTCATCATAAAGCGACATCACGCGCCTGTCATTAATGCTGCGGCCTATATAGCCGCTTACTGTTCCATCCACCTCAATATCACCCCAAACCAACGCTAAATACTTGCGCGTAATAGTATGGTCAAAAAACTGGCGGGCAAGATAAGTCATTGAGCGTTCGTTCTTGCTGATGAGCAGTAAACCCGAAGTATCCTTATCAATACGGTGAACCAGGCCGGGCCTGCCATCATTACCCGGCAAAGTTGGCAATTGCTGAAAGTGATAAACCAACCCATTTACAAGTGTGCCGGTATAATTATTGTATCCCGGATGCACCACCATTCCAGCCTCTTTATTAACTATCAACACATCATCATCTTCATAAACAATATTTAAAAGCAAATTTTCCGGATAAACCTCCGTATCGCGGGGAGGGTGCGGCAATACTACCGAGATCACATCCAACGGCTTTACTTTATAACTTGCTTTTACCGTTTTATCATTAATTAAAACATTACCTTGCTCAATAGCGGTTTGTATGCGATTTCTTGATGCATTTTCAACCCGGTGCATCAAAAATTTATCCACACGTAACAGCGATTGCCCCTTGTCAACAATTATCCGTAAATGTTCGTATAAATCCTGCTCCTCTTGCTCTAACAGTTCGGTTTCGATCGTCATTTCAGCAAAAGTACTCGTTTTTTTGAACTATTGATTATTGTTAAATGCTCGTTAAATTATAATTATGAAAAGAATTAATACCCTATTGATTGCAATTATTTTAATTGCGCTAACATTAAAAGCCACGGCTCAAACCGACCAAAGCGGGTTTTCAGGCTTGCTAAAAGCGGGTCCTGGTGACGCAACAAAATTGGTTGGCGCTTACGGAGAACCATTATTTAAAGGTTTTGGACTCGGCCTGAACAGCGGATGGAACAATACCGCTAAAACAAAAAAACTGCTTCATTTCGATTTACGAATTACTGCTAACGTGGCACAAGTTCCAACATCCGATAAAACCTTTGATGTAACCCAAATCGGATTATCAAATCACGTCAAGCCGGCAGATCCCAGCCAAACTATCGCACCGACGTTTGCCGGAGATAAAAACAATGTCGGCCCCCTTTTAAATATTTATGATGATAATGGAAATAAAGTTGGCCAGTTTAACACACCTAAGGGCGTAATATCACTCATACCGGCTCCGCAGGTACAGCTTACCGTTGGCCTGGTAAAAAACACAGACTTAACTGTCCGTTATGTGCCTTCGGTTAATGTAGGCAGTAATGCCGGATCTGTCTCTATGATTGGCTTTGGTTTAAAGCACGATATTATACAGGACTTTGCAGGCAAAACGGCCAAAAAACTTATACCTTTTGATCTTGCAATTGCCTTTGGGTATAGCCATCTAAATCTTACTATACCGTTAACGGTAAATCCCGACAATGGAGCACAACCTAAAGATGGGCAACAAAGCACCGACTTTACCAATCAGCGTATTACAGGCACTTTTAACAGCTTCATGGCGCAAGCGATCATATCAAAAAAACTATTATTCTTTACTCCATTTTTAGCGGTAGGTTATAACACCACGCAAACCAGTATAGGTGCACTTGGAAATTACCCGGTGACATCAGGCGGTACTTTAGTTACTCCCACTTATACAACTTATTCAAACCCCATTAATATAAATGAAACCAGCGTAAATGGTTTTCGTGCTGATGTCGGGTTCCAATTAAATTTGGCATTTTTCCGCATTTATGCTTCATATAGCGCCGCCCAATACCAATCTGTTAATGGTGGTATCGGATTAGGTTTCTAAATTTGCTGAATGAATATAGATTTCGAGATTTTTAGCCCTGTTCATCAAATTCAAAACAAATTATTTGATGAACAGGGCTTAAAAGTTTTTATTAAGCGCGATGACCTGATCCACCCCATTATATCGGGTAACAAGTGGCGTAAACTAAAATACCTGTTAAAACAGGCACAAGCTGAAGATAAAACACACCTGGTCACATTCGGAGGCGCTTACTCCAACCACTTGTTGGCAACAGCAGCGGCGGCAGCAAAATTTGGTTTCAGGTCGACAGGATTTGTGCGGGGTGAAGAAGTAAATAACGACACCTTATTCCTATGCCGCTTACACGGCATGAATTTATTATTTACAGATCGGGAAAGCTATCGCTACAGGCCTGTATTATTTAATCAATACTTTGCTGACGACAATAAGGCATTTTTTATTGATGAAGGTGGGGCATCAACCCTGGCAGCTAAAGGGTGCAGCGAAATGGTTAACGAATTGACCGAAACCTACGACCATATATTTTGTGCCTGTGGTACCGGAACGACAGCAGCGGGCATTATCAATGGCATTACCGAGCGCCATCCCGACACCAAATTTCATGGGGTGCCCGTGCTCAAAAATGGCGAATTTTTGAGAAATGATATCGATAACTATTTGACTACAGCAGCGGATTACCAGTTACATACGGATTACCATTTTGGGGGTTACGGTAAGGCTACAGACGAGTTAATAGCTTTTGTTAAACATTTTGCAGCCGCAACAGGAATATTAATAGAGCCCGTTTATACCGGCAAGATGCTGTATGCTTTATATGACCTTGTCAGCAAGGGATATTTCAGCCCCGGAAGTCGCATACTGGCTGTTCACAGCGGGGGGGTCCTGGGTATATTAGGAATGAAGGATAAATTTTAGATGTGAAATTTCAGATGTGCAGATGTTACAATACGTAGTTGCCGCTTAAACATCTATATTGTGCCTAGCGTTACCATCACCGGAACATGATCACTGTACTGACTCCAAAAATCATATTCGCCAATCTCTACAGATTGTATTCTTTCTGCTATAGCTGAAGACACAAAACAGTAATCCAAATGATATGGTTTGTCTCTGTGGCGGTACAAATAAAGGGTTGGATGTTGTTCCTTACCCTGTATTTGTTTGTGGTGTAGATGATAAGAACTATAAATCCCCCTATCTTCTAAATATTTCACAACGTTTGAATGGTTACTTTCCCGGCGTTTTCTGTCCCAAATAGTATTACTATTAAAGTCTCCGATAAGAATGGCCGGTTTAGACAACAATAAATTATCGTAATGGTGAATAGCTTTCCAAACCTGCTCAATATATTGTCCATCCGGGTCTTTGGGGTTATTTGCCCAAATTGCAAACAGATTGAAGTCGAAGCGTCCACCCGTTACCGATATTGGAATAATCATTTTTAAATCCTGATCATGATCTTCAAGAACTTCCAATCTCAAATCATTGTACGAAAATATCGCAAGCCCCTTATGTTGATTCGTACCAAACCATAAGATATCTGTTGGCCTTGGTGTTTTAGTATCAAATATTAACTTATCCGGACACTCACATTCTGGAACAACTAAAATATCTGGCTTATAAGCCAGGATAAGGTCAGCTTTCTTCCGAAAAGCCATGTTACAATTCCAGGTTATAATTTTCGTTTGAAGAATGGCATCTTAAGCTAATGTATGCAGATAAATCGAGGATTAATATATCAACCAATCCGAAATCTGCACATCCGCACACCTGAAATTTGCACATCCAAACATCATCCCCGATATACCAATCCTAAGTTTAGTTCAAAAACTAACTTTAAACAATTTAAACATACTTTTTTTACAATCGGTTCAAAAAGTGCCTAATTTTTATTTTTGAGCACTTTTTATTAGATTTGTATAAACCCAATTGTGTATGTATAACTTACTTGTATCCCCCGAAAATGTCCAGTCGTCATTAAATAAGCATATTCTTGCTGACGGCTTTGACCTTACTTTTGACATGGAAAAAAGTAAAGGCGTTTATATTTACGATGCTAAATATAAACGTACTTACCTCGACTTTTTTACTTGCTTCGCTTCGGTACCATTAGGTTATAATCATCCAAAAATGATCGATGACGAGGTGTTTAAAAAAAACCTGATGCTGGCCGCGCTTACCAATCCGTCGAACTCGGATATATACACCGAGCAATACGCCCAATTTGTTGAGACTTTCGACAGGGTTGGCATCCCTGACTACCTGCCTCATGCGTTTTTTATAGCAGGGGGTTCTCTTGCAATTGAGAATGCGATAAAGGTGTCAATGGACTGGAAGGTTCAAAAAAACTTTGCTAAAGGATATACGAGGGAAAGAGGGTTTAAAGTACTGCATTTCGAGCACGCTTTTCATGGCCGGAGCGGTTATACCCTAAGCCTGACCAATACTTTGGCTGTCAAAACTAAATGGTATGCCAAATTCGACTGGCCAAGGGTTTCTTTTCCGCAGATCAACTTTCCTTATTCGGATAGTAATCACGAAGACCTGTTGGAACGGGAGGCTTTATCCATAGCACAGATCAAAAAAGCTTTTGAAGTTAACAAAGATGATATTTGCGCCATCATTATTGAACCGATACAATCCGAAGGCGGTGACAATCACGTTCGGAAGGAATTTTTGGAGCAGCTGAAACAACTGGCTGACGAGAATGAAGCGATGCTAATCTACGATGAAGTGCAAACCGGTGTTGGCCTTACCGGCAAATTCTGGTGCCACGAACACTTTGGCGAAAAAGCGCGCCCCGATATTATGGCTTTCGGTAAAAAAATGCAGGTGTGCGGTATACTTGCAGGCAAAAAAGTTGATGAAGTAGAAAACAACGTATTTAGAGTATCCTCCCGAATTAATTCAACCTGGGGGGGCAGCCTGGTCGATATGGTGCGTTCTTCCAAAATTATGGAAATCATAGCCGAAGACAATCTGTGCGAAAACGCAGCAAATGTAGGCGAATACCTGCAAAATGAATTGCTGAAAATTGCCAGGAGAAATACTATTATTAGTAATGTAAGAGGAAAAGGCTTGCTAACTGCATTTGATTTTCCGCATAAAATTACGCTGGATAAGTTTATCAAAGAAGGGATGAACAGGAACGTAATGTTCCTGGGCTGCGGCAATCAAAGCATACGTTTCAGACCTGCTCTTATTATGGATAAAACCCACATTGACGAAGGGCTTTCGGTTCTCGAAAAAATATTGAGCATATTATAATATTAGTGTAATAATTTTGCTACAAAACGTTCGTTTTATAAAACAATAGTTAATTTTTAGTCTTATACATACTATAATTGCATACTTGCGTTTAGTAATTGCCTAAATATTAATATATACTATTCTTTAACCACAATAGACTATATTTTTAATTATTATGATAGGTAAATTTGTATTTTATATAACCCGTATTCGGGAGGTTAATATCGATCATGAGCAAGCATATTGAAAAATTAAAAAAACAACTATTAGAGATTTCTGAAGTTGTTAATTCATTCCGGTCCGAAGCAGTCCAGGTAAAAATTATTGATCGTTTTTTAGATGCGATAATCGAATCAGAGAAAGGGGATATCGATGGCACAGATACGTTCAATAAAAAAGGGCGCAAACCAAAATCAGGCGACGAAGATGAAAACCTTTCTTCACAGGGCCGTAAAAAGCCGGGGGCCACTAAAATTTTAAACCAATTATTATCTACTGATTTCTTTGATACGAGGCATTCCATATCGGATATTGCAGAATATTGCAAAGATAACTATGACTCTGATTTCAAAACTTCCGAGTTATCAGGCATACTTCTGAAGCTTGCAAAGGAAAATAAACTGAGAAGGGAAAGAAGTAACGATAATAATCGCTTTGAATATGTAAGGGCGTAAAATAGAGACAACCCTATAATTGGGTTGTCTCTATTTTAAATCGGACAGGCTATCTACGCCCAGGATTTTTTGGGAAGTAAACCCTTCGGCGTATCTTACACCTATGCTTTTTCCAAACTCCCTTGCTCTTCCTTCAATAACCTCAATAAAATCCGGCGACGAAATATAGGTTTGCGGCTCGTCCTGCCAGCCCGGGTTAAAAAACTGGGAGCCAAAGGCGCGGATACTCTCTACCTTTTTGTCCCAATAACTGGTAATATCAATCAGGATATCGGGTTTAATATAGTTGTCCTGAATAAAGTGTAATACTAAATTAGGCCGCCAGGCTTCCTGTTTTATACCGTTGGAAATCGTTTCTACTTTTCTTAGACCGGCTAAAAACGCGGAGGCTTCCACCAGCTCATTCGCTCTCCCATGATCGGGGTGCCGGTCATGATAAGCGTTGGTGATTATAATTTCAGGCTGATACCTGCGGATCACTTCGATCACCTTTAATTGGTATTCCTTAGTATTTTCAAAAAAACCGTCCGGAAGCGAAAGATTGTCCCTTATAGCGAGTCCAAGAATTTTCGCTGCGGCAGCGGCTTCCCGGTCGCGAATTTCAGCTGTTCCCCGGGTACCCAGTTCCCCACGGGTCAAATCAACAATCCCAACCTTTTTTCCTAAGCCGATCTCTTTTAAAATAGTACCTGAACATCCCAACTCAGCATCATCGGGGTGAACCGGTAAAACCAATATGTCTAATTTAAGCATACAAAAAAGTTAATGATCAACAGACAGCAAACGCGCGATCTTCTTCCTGATCTTGGATGACGTCGGTTTTGTAAACGGATAAAAAAAGTCGGTAACCAAACCGGCTTTATTAATTAAAAACTTATGGAAGTTCCACCTCGGAACAGAGTTCAATTTACCATTTTGTTTTTTATCAGCGAAAAACTGGTATAAAGGATGCGCATAAGGTCCTCTTACCCTGATTTTTTCAAAAACAGGGTAATTGGTGCCCGTGCTCTTACAAAAGTCCACTATTTCTTTGCCTTCCAAAGGTTCCTGCCCGCCAAAATCGTTAGATGGAAAGGCCAGAATTTCGAAGTCTTTATCCTTAAATTCATTTTTCAAGGCTGTTAAGTCTTTAAGCTGAGGAGTAAAACCACATTGCGATGCGGTATTTACTATTAAAAGAACCTTATCCTTATATTCGGATAAATTTATTTCTTCACCGTCTAACTGTTGTACATTAAACTGGTAGATGTCGTTATTATTCATTATTAATTTTTGTAGGAATAGTATCCCGCCTGCTGAAGAATCGACTCGATATCCCGTTCTTCGTAGGGGTCATACGTTTCCTTTAGATCATGGCCAAAAATGCGGGCTACCGACTGCAACATAAAAGCTTTTAAACCGCCCTTTAATTCTTTGACCATTTCGTAACTGGTATTACCTGTTTGTCTGTCAATAAGTTTGATTAATATTTCACCCTGACTAATTGTCAGGTTCTCAATTTCCCTTTTAAATAGATCCTTTATCTCGTTTTCGCAAACGTTCACCATCTGCTTCTGTTGTTTTTTATCAGGCGTTGTTGCCAGGTCCCGCTGCAATTTTTGGTATCTTTCAGCCGCAAACTTAGCATAAGGCAGTACTTTATAAATATTATACTTTAAACGATTGTATTGGTCGCGGTCTGCCCTGGTTTTAAATATCCGAACATCGACTATTTTAACCTCATCTGTAACTATCATTGGCACCAATTCACCGTCAAGAACAGTGACATAAGTTTTTAAGGTATCATTTTTGCCAAGCTCTAATGGACGCGGCTTTTGCTCCTGGGCTCTTACCAGGCCCACGAAACAGCAAAACAGCAAAAGAAAACCAATAAATTTCATAATTTTACCTAACACAAAATTAGCGCAATTTTTGGGGTATTTGAATAATAACCTGCAATTTAAAATTTTGTTGCAAGTTAATGATATTATACGCAGAGGCGAACATGAAAGATTTAGTGATTGATATTGAAGCTGAAAAAAACGAGATACTAAAAAGATACCGTGCTTTATTGCGTGCAAGTAAATCGACCTTGCAGAAAGGCGATAAACGGATGATACGCAAAGCATTCGATATGGCTCTTGAAAGTCATAAAGATATGCGCCGTAAATCGGGCGAACCCTATATATACCATCCTATTGCAGTAGCACAAATTGCAGCGGAAGAAATAGGTTTGGGTACCACATCAATTGTATGCGCTTTATTGCATGATGTGGTGGAGGATACCGACGTAAGCCTCGATGATATTGAAAGAGAGTTTGGAAAAAAAGTAACTAAAATTATCGACGGATTAACTAAAATATCTGGCGTATTTGATACCAATAGCTCTTTACAGGCCGAAAACTTCCGAAAAATGCTGCTTACCCTTGCGGATGATGTAAGGGTAATATTAATAAAATTGGCCGATCGGCTGCACAATATGCGTACGATGGAGTATATGCCGCGCGATAAGCAGCTTAAGCTTTCATCCGAAACCGTTTACCTGTATGCCCCCCTGGCGCACAGGTTGGGATTATACGCGATAAAATCAGAACTGGAAGACCTTTCCATGAAATATATGGAAGGCGAAACCTACCAATTCATAAAAAACAAGCTAAACGAAAAAAAGGCTGAACGGGAAAAGTTTATCAGGGATTTTATTGAGCCGGTAAGGAAAGTACTTGAGGGGCAAGGCTTACATGCCGACGTGTTTGGCAGGCCGAAATCTATTCATTCCATCTGGAATAAAATGAAAAAAAAGGCTATCCCCTTTGAGGAAGTGTATGACCTTTTTGCTATCAGGATCATTCTCGACAGTATGCCAGAAAATGAAAAGTCGGAATGCTGGAAGGCTTATTCAATAGTTACCGACCTGTACCGCCCTAATCCTGACAGGTTGCGCGACTGGATATCGTCTCCAAAAGCTAACGGGTATGAATCATTGCACACCACCGTAATGGGCCCGCGTGGCCAGTGGGTTGAAGTGCAGATACGAACTAAACGCATGAATGAGATTGCGGAGAAGGGTTTTGCAGCACATTGGAAATACAAAGAATCATCAAGCGATAGTGGCCTGGACCAATGGGTGCAAAAAGTGCGCGATATGCTGAAAAACCCCGAATCCAATGCACTCGATTTTCTGGATGATTTTAAAATGAATTTATTTTCGGACGAAATATTCATTTTCACACCGAAAGGCGCGCTTATTCAATTACCGCTAAACGCCACAGCGCTCGACTTTGCGTTCGAGATCCATTCAGACGTAGGAGCAAGCTGTATCGGGGCAAAAGTGAACCATAAGCTGGTTCCGTTAAGCTACAAACTGCAAAATGGCGACCAGGTTGAGGTGATCACCTCAAGCAAACAGACCCCGAAGGAAGACTGGCTGAATATAGTGGTTACGGCAAAGGCAAAAGCCAAGATCAAATCGGCCCTCAAGGAAGAAAAACGAAAAATAGCTGATGAAGGTAAAGAGATACTGGAGCGCAAGCTGAAATCGCTAAAAATAACTTACAACTCTGAGAACATCCACAAGTTAAGCTATTACTTTAAACTGCAATCCACCCAGGACCTATTCTTTAATATCGCGCAGGGTGTTATCGATATGAAAGACCTGAAGGAGTACCAGGCCTCGGAAAAGGTAATTGAGAATAAACCGCAGGATAAAATAGAAAACGAACAGGTACAAAGCCTTTTGCGAAATATTAAAACCAAGGACAGCGATATGCTGCTTATTGGCGAGGATATGCAAAAAATTGACTATAAATTGGCCAATTGTTGTAACCCCATACCCGGCGATGATGTGTTTGGTTTTATTACAGTTAGCGATGGCATAAAAATACACCGTACCAATTGCCCCAATGCCGCCAAACTGATGGCAAATTATGGTTACCGTATCGTAAAGGCCAGATGGACGAACCAGCAGGAACTGGCATTCTTAACCGGGTTAAGGATTACAGGTATAGATGACGTAGGGCTGATCAATAAATTAACCACAGTGATCTCTAATGATTTTAAAGTAAATATGCGGTCAATTACTGTTGATAGTGACAATGGCATTTTTGAAGGTTCGATAATGGTATATGTGAATGATACAGAACACCTTGATAACCTGATAAAAAAATTAAAGATGGTGAAAGGAGTTACCGCCGTAAACCGTTTCGATTCGGCTATTGAGAAAGCATCTTGATGTTGGTTGATTAGGTGCGTGGTTGACTGGGTAAATAGTTGACTTCGAAAACCTAAGCAACTCAATAAACTTAATCAACTCTAAACTAATTTAAATAACTTTGACCCTTTAATAATAGATCATGCCTCAACAGGAAACCATAGCCATGGTTAAAAAGATTTTCGAAGCATACCTCGAAAATAAAAGCCTCCGGAAAACCCCTGAGCGTTTTGCTATACTGGAAGAAATCTATTCCAGAAGCGACCATTTTGATGTGGAATCATTGTATATCCACATGAAAAATAAAAAATATCGGGTCAGCCGGGCAACGGTGTATAACACGCTGGAGCTTTTAGTATCATGCGATCTGGTAACCAAACACCAGTTTGGTAAAAACATGGCCCAATTTGAAAAATCCTATGGCTACAAACAGCATGACCATATTATTTGCATTGATTGCGGCAAAGTGGTTGAATTTTGCGACCCGCGCATCCAGCAAATACAAAGTATGATGGGTGGATTGTTAAAATTCGAGATCAAGCACCACTCATTAAACCTGTATGGTAACTGTGAAAAACTAAAGGCCGGGTATTGCGAAAGAAAAGTTTAGTACCATGGATAAACCGATTTTAAGCAAACAGGCCTTTTGGGATGTTGATATGGAAAAGATCGACTATGAGAAGAATGCAGAATTTGTAATAAAAAAAATTTTTGAACGAGGGACTCTTGATGATATCATCTCCATTTTAAATTTTTATAGGGAAGATAAGGTAAAAAATGCATTGCTGAATGCAAGGTATTTAATGAATAATACGATGTCCTTTGCTTGTGTTTTATTCGGCTTAAAATTAGAAGATTTTAGATGTTACAATTTCAAACAGTTAACCCCCCATGTCTGGCCCTTTTAAAAGAATTGATGAGCCTAAAAGAATTAAAAGATTTTAGGCTGGCTGGAGGAACCGCGTTAAGTTTACGTTTAGGACATAGAATATCAATCGATCTTGACTTATTTACCAATCAGCTTTTTGAAGTAAGCGAATTCATAACATATTTAAAAACCCATTTCAAGGAAAGAATACAAATAGGTGGAAACAATAAATATGGTGTTTTTACCAGCATCGATCATATTAAAGTAGATTTTTTATATAGCTATGAAAAGTTTATTAATAATGAGGATGCGTATGCTGATCTTAGAATAGCATCTATTGAAGACATTGGGGCTATGAAAATTCACGCCGCTGCAAGCCGAACTTCAAAGAAAGATTATTATGATGTGTTCGAGTTATTAAATGTTTATACATTTGCTGACCTGATTGACTTTTATTCAAAAATGTATCCTAATCATGATATTGCATCAGCATTAAAGTCCTTGTCGGATTTTAACGAAGCTGATTTAGATGAAGATCCAGCCAGTTTAAGGTCGATTAACTGGGATGTGATAAAGGATAAACTTTCAACAGAAATAAGAAATTATGTCCGTGCACTTCAGCAAAAGAAAATTGACGCTGAAACCGAAAGGCAGAAATCAATTGAAGAAATTATTAGCAAGAAGAAAAATAGAAATTAATGGCTGTTGACGTATTATTAGGCCTCCAATGGGGCGATGAAGGCAAAGGAAAAATTGTTGACGTATTGAGTGCGGATTATGACCTGATAGCACGCTTCCAGGGCGGCCCGAACGCCGGGCATACATTGGAATTTGACGGAAAGAAATTTGTGTTGAATACTATACCATCTGGTATATTTTTCAAAAACACCATGAACCTTATTGGTAATGGGGTGGTAATAGATCCCATCACGCTAAAGAAGGAAATAGAAAAACTGAAAGAATCAGGCCACGATCTTTTAGCCAGTAAAAACCTGGTGATCGCCAAAAAAGCACACCTTATATTGCCCACGCACCAATTGCTTGATGCCGCGTCTGAAAAAAAGATGGGTGCCGGTAAAATCGGTTCTACGCTTAAAGGTATAGGGCCAACCTATATGGATAAAACCGGTCGGAATGGTTTACGTATTGGTGATATTACTTTGCCG
>JANYAB010000728.1 GCA_025355225.1 Bacteroidota bacterium | reverse complement strand
GATGGAAAAGCATCATAGCTACCATTATTATCAAAATCTTTAGCAGTTATATAAACCGGATATTTATCGCTCGCTTTGTAAAAAGTATTTAAACCGGTATTTCCAACTATATAGTCAATATCGCCATCATGATCAAAATCGCCTGCTACAATAGTATTCCACCAGCCTAAACTATCGGCTACTCCCGTGGTGCTCGTTACATTCCTGAATACGCCGTGATCATTTTTTAAAAATGTTACCGGCATCCATTCACCAGCCACTATCATGTCCGGCCAGCCGTCATTATCAAAATCAGTAAACACCGCATCGCAAACCATCCCGATATTTTTCAGGTCTTTTGCAACTGAGGAGGTGACATCGGTAAACTTGATATGCCCCTTTTTACTATCATTCCGAAATATAAAGCTTGATACAGGCTTAGGATAATTCCATGGGTCTACCCTACCCGAAACAAAGAGGTCGAGCTTACCATCCTTATTGAAATCAACCGCCCTTACGCATAATTTACTGGTAAGGTTTTTTGGTAACGCGTCAGTTGCTTCAGTGAAATTGCCTTTCCCATCATTAATGTAAACTCTGTCCTGGTAAAAGTGCGAACCGGGTTCGTTATGATTCCCTCCGCTGGCAATATAAATATCAAGATGACCATCGCCATCTGCATCAAACAACATTATTCCCTCGTCCTTAACACGGTCAGAAGGATTAGTTGTACCCGCAGGCAGCAATGCGCGCTGGATAAATTTACCGTCAACTTGCTGTAATAACACCTGGGCGGTGTATTCTGATGTCCCCCCGACAACGATGTCATCCAGTCCATTTCCGTCAACATCGCCAACTGCTAAAGCCGGGCTGTATTGGGACAATTTGTGAGGTATCAGCTTTTGAACATTAAAGTCTATGTAGTCGCGATCCTTATGTATATAATTAATACCTAAATCACGAGTAACTTCTTTAAATAATGATTGCTTATTTATTACAGGCTGGTTGAATGTATAGGCATCCTTTGCATCTGCTATATTAACTTTTAGTATTTGATCGGCCTTGACTTTTTGCAAAACCTGTTTTTTGCCATTTTGCCATTTAATCACGACAGAGTCGATCAGGTTTATTTTACCCAAACCAAAATGTGCAATATTCTGAATGGTTGAAAGATATCCCCGAAAAGGAGTATTTTCATATACCTGGTGTTTGCCGTGATCGTAATAAATATCTGCCCAGGCGCCGATTCCGTCTCTGTTAAATTGGCCGCCCTGAAATTTGATATGTAAATAATGACTGTTCTCCTTATCCTTCTCGCGCGAAGTATTTTTATAGATCATGGCCTCATCATTAATATTATTAATAATAACATCCATATCGCCATCGTTATCCAGGTCGGCATATACTGTGCCGTTTGAAAATGTAGGGGTACCAAAGCCCCAATCGTTAGTTACATCTTCAAACTGCAGGTTTCCCTTATTCCTAAAAGCAAAATTTGGGATTTTTACAATTGGTATCTGGTCAAGAATTTGCTTATTAGAAGCAAGAAAATAGGATTGAGCCCTGAAATTCATAAAGTCATGATCGTTGACATCTCTTGGATAGCCATTAGTAATGATCAGATCCCTATAACCGTCATTGTCAAAATCTGTAAGTAACGGACCCCAGCTCCAATCTGTTTGCGATACGCCGGCTAAAAAGGATATCTCGCTAAAAACCGGGTTCCCAACGGAGTCATTTTGACCCAATTTTGGTCCCTGGTTTAGCTGCAGCATATTGCGCGAATATTGATATTGGTAACCATAATTATTAAAGTTCTCAATTTGCTGATAACTATTGGCACTATTAAACATCTTCTTTCGATAATTGTCGGGAGGATTCATATCCAGCTCCAACAGATCAGCAAGGCCATCATTATTGATATCTTCAATGTCCTGGCCCATTGAACTCAATGAGGTGTGTTTAAAATACTCTTTGGATCTATCAGTAAATGTCCCATCATGATTATTGATATATAATATATTGTCGGGCAAAAAATCATTGGTAACATATATGTCTTTCCAGCCATCCCTGTTTATATCCACAATGCTGGTTGCGTGACCGTATCCCTCGATAGTAATCCCGGCTTGTTTAGAAACATCATGAAATACCGGATGCTTTAAAACCGGGTCCCAATCATTGCGGTAAAGCCGCCCGGTACTGTGTGCAGATCCGTCTTTAATAGCAGGTCTGAACAAACTGGTGTTGTCAGTAGATCGTACCTCATTTACAGTGAGGTACATATCAAGGTCGCCATCGTTATCGTAGTCAAAAAATGAAGCCATGGTTGAATGAATATTGATATCCAATCCATA
>JANYAB010000724.1 GCA_025355225.1 Bacteroidota bacterium | reverse complement strand
CAAAAAAAAGGTATTTTGGGTTTGATTGATAGCCACTCAGCATTAAAAAGCCTCCTTCATTATCCTGTATTTCAAAAGATACCTGGTGACGCTTTAGATAATGAAACAAGAATGGTTATCTGCATTGGGAATAACATCATCCGTAAAAAAATTGCAGCAAGTGTTACCATAGACTTCGAAACCGCGATACACCCTTCGTCGAATATGTCCGTAAGAAGCTCAATTGGCGAAGGCAGTGTGATAATGGCGTCTGTAAGTATTAACTGCGATACGGTAATAGGCAAACACACTATCTTAAATACCAATTGTTCGGTAGATCATGACTGTGTTATAAGTGATTTTGTTCACATTTCGCCCAATGCGGCTTTAGCGGGCAATGTAGAAGTTGGCGAGGGTGCACACATTGGCATTGGCGCGTGCGTGATACAAGGGATTAAAATAGGTAAATGGGCTACGATCGGTGCAGGAGCAGTAATAATTAAAGATGTTCCTGATCATGCTGTAGTAGTAGGTAATCCGGGCAGGATTATTAAATATAATTCAATTAATTCAGAGATATGAATTCTAAAATATGGCTTTCCAGCCCACACATGGGCAACGATGAGTTTAATTTTGTAAAAGAGGCTTTTGATACTAACTGGATCGCACCATTGGGACCCAATGTAAATGGGTTTGAGCAAGACCTTCAGACATTTACCGGGGCAAAATACACCGCTGCATTAAGCTCGGGCACCGCCGCGCAGCACCTAGCCCTTATCATGTTAGGCGTGCAGGCAGGCGACGAGGTGATTTGTCAAAGCTTTACTTTTTCTGCTACAGCTAATCCAATTGTTTATCTGGGCGCAACACCGGTATTTATTGATAGCGAAGCAGAAACCTGGAATATGTGTCCTGATCTGCTGGAACAAGCGATAAAGGACAGGATAAAAAAAGGGAAAAAACCTAAAGCAATTGTACCAGTGCACTTGTACGGAATGCCTGCACAGATAAAAAGAATAATGGCAATAGCTAACAAGTATGAAATAGCTGTAATTGAAGATGCCGCAGAAGCTTTGGGGTCAACGATCAATGGTAAAGCAACCGGCACATTTGGCCTGATGGGGGTATTATCATTTAATGGGAACAAGATCATCACAACCAGTGGGGGAGGGGCATTAATTTCTAATGATCGAAAATTAATAGACCAGGCGCGTTTTTTAGCTACCCAAGCCAGGGATAACGCTCCTCACTTTCAACATTCACAGATAGGGTACAACTACAGAATGAGCAATGTATGTGCCGGTATCGGAAGGGGACAGATGAAGGTACTAAAGGATAGAATAAGCCAGCGCAGGCAGGTATACGATACATATCTTCGGGATTTAGGTGACATACAAGGTATTGAATTTTTGCCCGAGCCAGCAGGATATTTCAGCAATAGGTGGCTGACAACAATTTTGGTCGATCCCGAAAAAACAAAGGGAATTGATAGGGAAACCATCAGAATAGCCCTCGATGCGGAGAATATCGAGTCACGTCCATTGTGGAAACCGATGCACTTGCAACCAGTATTTGAAAAGTATCCTTCTTTTACCAATGGAGTAAGCGAAAAACTGTTTAATACCGGTTTATGCCTTCCATCGGGCTCTAATCTTACAGCAGATGAAGTTCAAACAGTTATTAAGAATATTAAGAAACATTTTTGAGTGATAAAGCACATGCTACAGGAGTTAGTAAGTTTATTAGTAACTTCGCAGCCTTAGTTTTTGTAGCATTGCAAACCCTATTACCCATCATTTATTTTCACAAAAAAATCTTATTTGTAAGACCGTTCCAGGTTGTAACCTGTTTTTTTTTAAAAAACAAAACCATTTGCTCAAATGCCCGTTAAAAACAATGAATTTAATGACCTAACATTTTACAGGAAGCGATTCAATTCAAAAGGATATTTAATGGCGATTAATGTCAAAATCAATTATTTTATTTTTGTTTATTAAAAAATATTAACTTTACTCATCTCATCTATACATATTACTTTATGAAAAAATATTTACTATTTACCAGGGTTGTGCCAAGATGGTTAATAATGCTGGTTGATCTTTTTATTGTTACTTGGTCATTTTCTACTGCTTATTTTATCGTACAGCGTTTTGAATTTGTTAATATACTTCGGGGATATTTCTTTGTTTATACAGGCCTGTATTGTATAATTGCGGCCGTTGTTATGTATGCTATGCGTATACATACCGGTCTTATCCGATATTCCAATACACGTGATGTACTACGCATTTTCAGCTCTGTGTTTATAAGCAGTATGTTTTATCTGTTGTTTATAAATATTTGGGTTATACCGGTACTGCATGTCAATTCGTTTACTATTAACTTGGTATTGCTCGTTAATTTTTCCGTATCGTGCACTTTGCTGGTATTATTGCGTACCACTGTAAAAAGTATCTTTTTTTATTTAAATAATAATTCCACTGCTAAAAAAACTGTTGTTTTGATCTATGGATCTGATAATAATGCTGTGTTGGTTAAGCAGGCATTGGAAGCCAGCGCCAAAACTAATTTTGCTGTGGTAGGTTTCGTTGATGATGATGATAAGAAAATAGATAAGGAAATTCAACAGGTTAGGGTATATCATATTGATAAGCTTGCTAAATTAAAGGGAAAGCATGATGTAGATAAATTGATCATTATGAATCATAATCTTGATGAACAAGCAAAAAAAATAGCGTTGGAGAAATGCCTCGCGCTGGGTATACAGGTGCTTACCGTTCCACCTTCAGATCAGTGGATATATGGAAAACTTAATTTGCAGCAGATCAGGGACCTGAAAATTGAAGATTTATTGCAACGCAAACCTATCCGGATCGATAACACCCGTATATCTGAAGATTTGCAGGGTAAGCGTGTTCTGGTTACAGGCGCTGCGGGGTCTATTGGGTCAGAAATCGTTCAACAGGTGTTGAATTATAATCCAGCCATGGTTATCTTATGTGACCAGGCTGAATCCCCTTTGCATGATATGAAACTCGAGGTGGAAGAGAAATTCCCGGATGTCCCTACCAAAATATTTATTGCGGATATCAGGAATCATCAGCGCATGCATAAATTATTCTCTGATTACCGCCCAGAAGTGGTATTCCATGCTGCAGCTTATAAACATGTGCCCATGATGGAAGAAAACCCGTCCGAGGCTGTGCTTTGTAATGTTCTGGGTACCAAACATGTTGCCGACCTGTCGGTAGCATTTGGCGTAGGTAAATTCGTAATGATCTCGACCGACAAAGCGGTCAACCCATCCAACATAATGGGGACCACTAAACGGATCGCAGAGATTTATATTCAGTCGTTGAAAGATAGCCCTGCTAATAATAGGCCTGGGGTGCAGTCCACCCGCTTTGTAACCACCCGTTTCGGCAACGTTTTAGGGTCCAATGGCTCAGTTATACCGCGTTTCAGGGCGCAAATACAAAAAGGCGGACCAATAACCGTTACACACCCGGATATTACCCGTTATTTTATGACCATTCCCGAAGCTGTACAATTAGTACTGGAAGCAGGCACGATGGGCATTGGGGGCGAAATATTTATTTTTGATATGGGTGAACCGGTTAAAATCACAGATCTTGCCCTCAAGATGATAAAACTTGCAGGTTTACAGCCTGAAAAGGACATCAAAATTGTATATACAGGGTTAAGGCCTGGAGAAAAATTATACGAAGAACTGCTTAATCTTGGTGAACGCACCATGCCTACCCATCACCCCAAAATTAAGATAGCACAGGTAATAACTTATCCTTATAAGCAGGTTAAAGGAGATATTGATGAACTTTTGACTTTAAACAAGCAGCATGATGACGTAGTGCTCGTTAATAAAATGAAGGAGATTGTGCCTGAATTTATAAGCAAGAATTCTCATTTTGAATTCCTGGACAATATTGGAGGGGATGAGGAAGAAATAGCCGTGATGGTTAGCTGAAGAAGGTAATTGAATGAATTCTGTTGCAAAGAGCGATCATCGGTAAGATGGCCGCTCTTTGTTATTTGAGGGTTAAACTAATAATCCGTTTTGGATTCGGATGTATCCCAAAGTTTGAAGGCAGGCAGCGCTTCATCACGCAATAATTGCACGCTCAATAGCTTGCGTTGATTCAAAGGACGCTCCAGTTCCTCATAAATAAAATGATCATCAAAACCGATTGCAGAAGCATCCGTTTTGGTATTGCCGTAGTATATGGTATCGATCTTTGCCCAGTAAATTGCTCCAAGACACATGGGACAAGGTTCGCAACTTGTATAAATTACGCATCCCTCAAGGTTATAGGTCCCTAATTCCTGGCAGGCAAGCCTTATTACAGCTATTTCAGCATGTGCCGTCGGGTCATTTTGCTGAACTACCTTGTTTGCACTGCGGGCTATAACCATTCCATCTTTAACAATCACAGCGCCAAACGGACCGCCGACACCTTGTTTTACATTATATTCAGACAACTCGATTGCCATCCGCATATATTTTTCATGTTCACTCATTTCCATCCTCCAAATTAAAAATCCCGGTGTAAAACCAGGATTGATTATAAGATTTACAAATGCCTATACTATTTATACAACCGATCTTGTAAAGATCATTTCTTTTCCTTTGCGTAAGCATCGTTCAGTTTTTTTATTACATCTGCTGTAACATCCAGGCTCGCGTCGCCATATAGTAAATTGGTGTTGCCAGTTTGGAAAGTTAAAACCAGTTTGTAGCCATTATCCTTTGCGTATTGTTTGGTGAATGCATAAACTTTTTCATAGAGTTTTTGAGTTTCACCAGCTTGATCGTTCTGAAACTGAGCGGAGGCATTTTGCTCGTAAGTTTGCATCTCTTGCCCTTTGCGTTGAAGGAGTTGTTCCGTTGTGGACCGCTGATCGGCACTAAGTGTATTAGCACTTTTTTGGTATTCTGCAACTTCCCGTTGAAAGGCCTGTTTGCGGCTTCCCACATCATTTTGTGCAGCTTTTCCTTTGTCCTCAAGACGTTTGCGCATGTCTTTAGCGTACTCATACTTGACGGTTAATGTATCCTGATTAATAAATACAATCGAGGATTTGCCAGAGTTTCCCGTACTTGTTTGATCAGCAGTTGTTTTATCTCCGGTTTTGTTTTGGTTGCATGCGGCTATGCTTCCCGCAATCAATAAGCCTATTGTTATTTTTGTAAAAAAAGAAGCCTTGGTTTTCATTATGCTAAATTAAAAATTTTCACAAAGATATACTTTCAACACAAGTATCCTAATGGTGGATGTGCAAATGTGCGAATGAGTAAATGTGCAGATATGCGGATGTGCAGATGAGCTGATATATGGATTAACTAAGGTGGAATCAAAAATTATGGATGCCTGCACATCCGCAGATTTGCATATTATTACTAGCATCTGCAATCTGCACATTTGCATATCTGCACATCGTCACAAGCATCTGCACATTTGCATATCTGCACATCAAAAAAGACGCATCTATTTATCAACAATAGCAGATATATGGGGTAAAATGCGTACTTTTGAAGGTTATTGTTTCACACAAATATGATCGAAGAAAATAAAGACAAATCTAATTATTCAGCAGATAACATCCAGGTTTTAGAAGGCTTAGAAGCCGTGCGCAAACGCCCATCCATGTATATTGGCGACACGGGCACCAAAGGCTTGCATCATTTAGTATATGAGGTTGTTGATAACTCAATAGATGAGGCACTGGCTGGTTATTGCGACAATATTAAGGTAACCATCCTGAAAGATAATTCAATTAGAGTTGAAGATAATGGCCGGGGTATCCCTACTGGTATTACTACAAAAGAAAAGATATCGGCACTGGAGATCGTAATGACGGTATTGCACGCAGGTGGTAAATTTGACAAGGATACGTACAAGGTATCCGGCGGTTTACACGGTGTGGGTGTCAGTTGCGTAAACGCCCTTTCAATTCATTTAACCGCCTTGGTTTACAGGGAAGGTAAAATATGGACCCAGGAATACGAAAAAGGTAAGCCATTATTTGGCGTAAAAACCATCGGCGAAACCGATAAAAGGGGCACAACTGTAATTTTTAAACCCGACTCCGAGATCTTCACGCTAACTACTGAATTCAAATATGATACGCTTGCTGCTCGTTTGCGCGAACTGGCTTATTTGAATAAGGGAATTCGTTTATCTTTAACGGATGAGCGTTACCCAAATGAAGATGGAACTTTTGCTACAGAAGACTTTTATTCGGAAGGTGGCTTACGCGAATTTGTAAAATACCTTGACGGAACACGTACATCTATTATACCCGAACCGATATATGTGGACGGCATGAAACAGGGGATACCTGTAGAGCTTGCTTTGCAATATAATGATACTTATACTGAGAACGTTCACTCGTACGTAAACAACATAAATACTATTGAAGGCGGTACGCACGTTGCCGGTTTCCGCAGGGGGCTAACCCGTACTTTGAAAGCTTATGCCGATAAGTCGGGCTTGCTAAAAAACATGAAAATCGAGATCACCGGTGACGATTTTCGTGAAGGATTAACCGCCGTTATCTCAGTTAAAGTAGCCGAGCCGCAGTTTGAAGGACAAACCAAAACCAAATTAGGCAATAACGAGGTTATGGGTGCGGTAGATATGGCCGTAGGCGAGATATTAGGTAACTACCTGGAAGAACATCCGCGCGAGGCTAAAATGATAGTTAACAAGGTGATTCTTGCAGCTACAGCCCGCGCTGCGGCACGCAAAGCACGCGAAATGGTTCAGCGCAAAAACGTTATGAGCGGATCGGGTTTACCCGGCAAGCTTGCTGATTGTGCCAATAGTGATCCTGCGCTTTGCGAACTATACCTGGTTGAGGGAGACTCTGCCGGTGGTACAGCCAAGCAGGGCCGTAACCGTGAGTATCAGGCTATTTTACCTTTAAGAGGTAAGATATTGAATGTTGAAAAGGCGATGGAGCATAAGATATATGAGAATGAAGAAATAAAAAATATGTTTACAGGTCTTGGCGTGAGCATTGGCACAGCGGAAGATGATAAGGAACTGAACATATCAAAACTTCGCTATCATAAGATCATTATTATGACCGATGCGGACGTTGACGGATCGCACATCACTACTTTGATCCTGACATTCTTTTTCCGTTATATGAAGGAACTGGTTGAATTTGGCTATGTATATATTGCCACTCCGCCGTTGTACCTGGTTAAAAAAGGAAAAGAACAGGAGTATTGCTGGAATGAAGTACAACGCGATGCTGCGGTGCAGCGCCTTAAAGGCGCCGGTAAGGAAGATAGTGTTCACATACAACGCTATAAAGGTTTAGGTGAGATGAACGCCGAACAATTATGGGAAACTACTATGAATCCGGCAACCCGCACTTTGCGCCGTGCAAGCATTGATAATGCTGCAGAGTGTGACCACACCTTCTCGATGCTGATGGGTGATGAAGTTGCACCCCGCAGAGAATTTATTGAGAAGAATGCGAAATATGCAAGGATTGACGTTTAGTCACTTATCTTCAAAACTGAATTAAAAAAATATATTAAAAAGGTCTCTGTTTCAAGGCAGAGACCTTTTTTTATCCAATAACACTGGATTATTATAAATAAATTTACCTTTGGACACCTAAATTTTACACATAATACATGAAACATTTCTACAAACTATTGCTAATAATAGCCGTTTTATCCCCGCTTTTTTCATTGGCTCAGGGTTATTACAAACCAGGTTTTGTTATCAATTTAAAGGGGGATACGTTAAAAGGTTATATCGATTTAAAAGAATGGGGAAATAATCCACAGGATGTTAATTTTAAAACATCATTGGATAAATCGGCTCCGCAAGATTTTACGGTAAATGATATCGGTTATTTCGAAGTGCCCGGTGCAGTTGCTTATAAAACATTCACTACTTCTATCAGCCTTGATGAAACCAATATTCAAAAGCTCGGACACGAAAGGGATACAAGCACACGAACAGCTACAGTTTTTTTAAAAGCAGAACAACAAGGGAAAAACGCATCGTTATATTCTTACAGTGATGGTCTGAAAGACAGGTTCTATATTTATGACAGCCAAACTAAAAAAGTAGCTGAATTAATTTACAGGGTATACTTTGTGCCAAGTGATAAAAACAATGTTACTGTATCCTACCAGAATGCCTATAAACAACAATTATTACTCATCGCCCAAAAGTTCAATACCTTTAGTAGCAATTTACAAGCGCTTATAGAGGATGCAGAATATCAACGAACCTATTTAGTATCCATATGCAGTAAAATAAATAATTTTAAGCAGGTGCGAAATACAGCTAAGAAAAACTATATCCGATTTTTTGCTGGTGTCGGGTTAAATTATAGTACCGTCAACCTGGATGGAAATTTCCCCCTTTATAATTTGAGCACGAGGTCACATAGTTCTTTTTCTCCTAAGGTATCGGTTGGTTTTAATTTCTTCCCTGTTCCCGACGTGGGCAAATCGGTACTAAAATTGGAGGTTGCCTACTCTTCGGCCGAGTTTGAAACAGTTGGGGAGCCGTATTTTATGGAGAACCAAATTAAATCAACTTATTCTTTTCAACAACACACTTTTTCACTTATCCCCCAGTTTCAGTATAATGTCTATAATACCGATTCATTTAAAATATATGCTGATGCAGGTTTATCGGTCAATCTTTCTACCTACAGTGGCGATAGTTATGTCAACCCTGTTACTAATGAAACCGAATCGAATTTTGGATTGAGTAAACGCTGGTTTTCCGTTCCTCTTAAAGCCGGCATCATTTTGAAAAAGAATTTTGATCTTTCATTGACTTATATTTTCAAGGAATCAATATCCAGCGATGTTGCGGGAGCTCACCAGGACTATAACTATACATTTAATATCACAACTGTGCAATTTGGGTTGAGCTATATATTTTAAAAGGGATTTAAGCATAGTATTTCATGGGAACAGACAGTTCAAATATTTAAGGATATGGTCTTTTTTCCATAATCGATCACTGCTTTATACTTCATTAAAATATCGCCCCCTAAAACACCCAGTACTTCCGGGTGATTCATTTGCCTGTAAGCAATATTTATGTTAGACAGGTCGAGAACAGGCACTTCAAACTCTGGTATTAGCAATGTGCCAATGTACAAATCGTTAATTACAGCCGTTGACGAGGCCATCTCATTGGTACCTAAACCGGTTGATAACCTGTCGCTTGACTTGATCAAAGCATTCCCGCCAGCCTGCAAAAGAATAGTTTGGTCAAACGCTGTTTTTGAAGCGCCGGTATCCAGCACCAGGGTAAATGGCTTGCCATAAACAACAACTTCTACCAGCGGATGGAAGCCGTCTTCATGAAGATCAATAATTTGTAAAGGGATGGTTATCGTCATATGGCAGAAATATACTTTATAAATATTCAATAAATCAATAATTCACTAATTCACTAATTAAAAGGGATAACCGATGGCCAGGTTAAATACTCTATTATTGAAATCGAATTTTAACGGTGAACCCACAAATGGTTGCCGGATTGGAAATCCCAGGTCGGTGCGTAATACCAAAACAGTTATGTCAAATCTTAATCCAAAGCCGGCATCGGCAGCCATCTGGCTTAAAAAGTTTTTACCAAATGCCGCTCCCGGTAATCCGAAATGAGGCCTAAGGTCCCAAATATTGCCTGCATCCACAAACAGCGCGCCATAAACAATGCTGAAAAGTTTTGGCCGGTATTCAAGGTTGGCTTCAATTTTTATATCCCCTGATTCATCCGGCAAAAAACCGCTGCCGCCGGTAATTTCCTTGCCCGGGGTGTAGCTGCCAGGCCCGATAGACCTTGCTCTGAAACCTCGCAGGCTATTGGTGCCGCCTATAAAAAACTGCTGGCTGTAGGGCAACTGGGTAGAGTTGCCATTAGGCAGGCCAACGCCAACAATGATCCGGCTGGCAAGGGAGCTGTTCGGCCCCGTTTTATGATAAAAGTGGAATTCATTTTCGATTTTAACAAACTGGTTAAATGGTACGCCAAACAATTTGCTCACCTTTCCCTTTAAAGTATCTGCTCCTGTAAGTATGCCATAAAGATTACCCGACAAAGTAACTTTCCCGTTGTAATAGAAAGTATTTGTTTTATAGGTCTCCATTGTATTGGTATAAGTATAGCCATAACTTGGGCCGAATGTAAACTGCTGGTCAATTACGTGAGCTAAAGTTGGATTGCGTGTATGTATTATGCTGTCTTTATATTGTTGGGTCACATTTGCAACATCAACACGTGTTACATTGATCAGGTTTAAATCCTGTGTTACGTGGGCGTTCTCCCTCCATTCATAGCCAAATGAACCGTTATATGAATTAAGGCTGTATAGTTTAACGCGGTTGACCAGCGTGTATCCTAAGGTTAAATTGGTACGTGGTATGAAGGCGTTATTTGATTTAAAGTCCCAGGGGCTGATAAACCTGGGCCATGAAAGGGTACCCTGCACACCAGCCTGGTAAACATTATACCCATTGTTTTGGCCCGAAAACTGTATATCCCTGCTTCCGAAAAGCGTTATGGTTAATGCTTCAGCGCCTTTAAAGGCATTGCGGTTTTTCCAGTGCAGGTTGACTTGCGTACCCGTATAATTG
>JANYAB010000708.1 GCA_025355225.1 Bacteroidota bacterium | reverse complement strand
CCAAGGCCTTGGGATGGAACGTCTAATGGAACCCAACTTCCTACGGGTACCTACTATTATATCATCAACCCCCAAAATGGCGCGCAGGAATTGGCAGGTTCTGTAACCATTCTCAGATGATAGATTAATGTTTTAAAGCGTTATTCGCCGGTATTAAAAATTTAACCGTTTCGTCGTGCGAAATTCAAATATCTCATTCAGTCGAATCAAGATTGTAACTGTTACTATTTCAACTTTTAAACCTTACAACATTCCAAAAAAACTACACTGCGTCTGACAATGAACTGAATGTAAACTCCTTGATCTTCATCGGCGGGATAAGGTAGCTGCGGTAACTTTCTACGCTGATGCTCCTTTCGGGTTTGCCCAAAGCTTCTACGTTGTTCAGCATAATTACCGGGCTCTCGTTAAAGCGGAAATTTTTGATCGGGAATTTGATCTGGCCGTTCTCGATATAAAAAAGTCCATCCCGGGTTAAGCCGGTGAGTAACAAGGTCTGCGGATCCACCATGCGGATATACCAGAGGCGCGAAACCAGTATGCCCCGTTCAGTGCTTTTTATCATTTCCTCAATGGTGGTAGTGCCGCCCTCCATAATAATATTTGCCGGCCCCGGCAATGGTTTTACACCTTTCTTGTCGGCCCAGTATCTCGAATAGGATAGGTTTTTAACAACCCCTTTATCTATCCAAACAGTTTTTTCGCGTGGCAGGCCATCTCCGCCCCAGGTTGCGGAAGGCAGTTCCGGGTTAAAAGGATCGGAGTAAATGGTTACTTTTTCGTCCATTAGCTGTTCGCCCAAACGGGTGCCACCGCCTTTTTTACTTAGAAAGCTGCGGCCTTCTTCGGCAGTGCGGGCATCAAAACGGAACATGTTCTCGAGCATATAAGTGGCTGCCACAGGTTCCAGTATAACGGTGTATTTACCGGGTTCAATAGCTTTTGCACCTACTGAGCCAGTCGCCTTACCGGCAGCAATTTTTGTGGCCGTCAAAGTATCCAGCTTGCTTACATCGGTAAACCCGCGGGCCGCATATCCGGAAGCGGTGCCCGCCTCGTTGCGGGTAGTAACCGAAAAGGTAACATCTGTGCCTTTATTGTATGCAAACAGGCCTTTAGAATTCATTACAGCATTAAACCCGGTTGAATTTTCAAGAAAACCTGCTGCAGTTAGTTTTGCCGCCTTAGTGACCGACAGGCTTTTTGCTACCATTTCAGCGCGGCTGTCCGGTGTCATAGCCGCGGTATTGGCATTATAAGTTATGGAGTCTGCAAAGCTTTGCGGCCCAAGCATGGGCATATACTCCTGGTTGGGTGGTGCTAACTGGGCCAGTTCTTCCGAGCGGCGTACCACACGTTCCAGAGCGGCATCATCAAATTCATTAATGGTGGCTGTACCTGCCTTTTTACCATAAACTGAGGTTACCACAAGATCAAGGGTACTAATATCACCGGCGGTTGAAACAGCATTTAAAGCATAACGGATGTTACCGCCCTCGCTGCCATTTACACTTACTTCGCATTCCCCGGCTTTTGAATAACTTAGCACTTTCTTTAATAAAGCCTGTGCTTCTTCTTTATTTAAAATAGGCATAATTATCCGATCTTTCTTTTTGTGTTAATAACATTTACTCCCTTAAACAAAGCGGTTGAAGCGCCATGTGATACCGCGCTCGACTGGCTCGGCTGCCCCTTACCATCATTAAAAGCACCCCCCAGCCGGTAATCCCTGTCGTCGCAAACCTGCGCACACGAGTTCCAAAACTCCTGTGTATTGGCCTGATAGGCTACGTCATTTAGCATGCCGGCAATTTTTCCGTCCTTTATTTCGTAGAAAAGCTGCCCGCCAAACTGGAAGTTATACCGTTGCTGGTCGATCGAGAAAGAGCCGTCGCCGATGATATAAATGCCTTTCTCCACATTTTTTATCATGTCATCCACGCTTAAAGACGATTTCCCGGGTTGGAGTGAAACATTAGGCATACGCTGAAATTGTACATCCTGCCAGCTTTGTGAGTAACAGCAGCCCTGTGATTCCTTCAATCCAATGATATGCGCCTGGTCGCGGATGGCCTGATAATTTACCAGGATGCCCTCTTTTATCAGGTCCCATTTTTTACATTTTACGCCCTCATCATCATACCCTACCGCTCCCAATGAGCCTACCTGGGTTTTATCAGCCACAATATTTACCTGTTTGCTGCCAAAATTAAAGTTACCGGCTTTCCATTTATCCAATGTCAGGAAACTAGTCCCGGCAAAATTAGCTTCATAGCCTAAAACACGATCCAGTTCGGTAGGGTGGCCAACTGACTCATGTATGGTGAGCCAAAGATGACTTGGATCGAGCACCATATCGTACTTGCCCGGATCAACAGATTTTGCACTTATCTTTTCCTGCACCTGTTGAGTAGCAGCTTTAATATCCTCTAAAATATCATACCTCTTTTTATAGCGTGTAGTAACGCCTGTCACCTTTTCACTATCGAGCGGACTAAGATATTCGTAACCCATCCCAACGGGTGAACTTATAGAACGTCGCGTCTCAAAACTGCCTTTGGCAGAATCAACCTTGGTCACATTAAAGGCAGGATAAATGCGGTGCACATCCTGGTCTATGTAGGAACCATCTGTAGAAGCAAAATATTTCTGCTCGTTTACCATTAATAAGTTGGAGTTGACAAAGTTGGCCCCTCCTTGCATGGCTACGGCATTAGTACTCAAAAGCAGGTCAACTTTTTCTTTAATGGGAATCTCGAACGCGTTTTTTTCCAACGGTGTTTTCCAGCTTACTTCGCCATATCCTTTTTGCGGCGCCAGTTGCACGGGCTCACCGCCAATTTTGGCATTTGCTTTGGCAACCGCTACTGCTCTTTCGGCAGTTTTGGCGATACCCTCTTTAGTAACCACGTTACTTGCTGCAAAACCCCAGCATCCATTCACGATCACCCGGATGCCTACACCAAAGGACTCAGTATTGGCGACATTAAGCACTCTGTTTTCCCGCGTGATGATAAACTGGTTCAAATAGCGTCCTATGCGGATATCCGCATAGCTTGCACCTTTTGCTTTTGCAACGGTCAGGGCTGCATCCGCCAATTCCTTTTTTACGCGCACGTCGATGCCATCCAGTGCCTGCAATGGATTAATTGGATTGCCAAATGCTCCCAGGTTAGGCAGCATTAATGCTCCGGCTCCTATTCCCGACAAATAAATAAAGTCTCTTCGTCTCAAAGTTGATTTCTCCTTATGATATGTTTATGCCTTATTTAAGCCGTCTCAAAAAAGAGAAGACTTTTAAATATTAAATTTTCAACTTACCAATTTACTCTCCACCCACAAAAATGTACATGCCATCAGTAGCAGAAGATAAAAATAGATTTTCGGCGCTTCAATTTGTACTTTTTGATGTATCGCTTTTGTTACATCACTAAAGTTATGATTAACTAACTCATATTGGCGGGTAGCTGCTATCTTTTTTGATGCCTTAAGGGGTTGCCATCCATCCGAACGGTAAACATACCACCATTTGGAATGACCCATTTTTTGATCTATTGAATGCCATCCTGTTGTCGAGGGCCAATAAGTGCTTGTCCATTCAAATGGGATGAAAGGATTTTGAGCAGGGTAAATAACCGATCCGGTTGAATGAATTTGCCCGGGGGCCGACGAAGTTTCTAATCGCAAAGGGGTGGGTTCATTAACGGTGGGCAAGGACGAAATAACCGACCATTCTTCAGTAACGGATGTTTTTCGGGCTGATTTGCTGATGAGCAGCGACCAAAACGCAGCATAGTCATCCTTGTTCCCGGCAAGCGTCCAGTTGAAAGTATTAGTTATCGTTGTAAATATTAGCCGGCCTGATCCCGCCAACGAGCTATTTACTAATATCCGGTTTTTTTCATCATTAACTAAGGGTTGAGTACGAGGTTGAAACCTGATAAATGCGGGATCGGCCTTTAGCAATGCTGACTTGCTTTTTTTGCCTTTGATGCTTAAAGAAACAGGTATTGGGTCCTTCACCGCTAATTTTTCGACCGGGAAACCATTTTGCAACCAGGATATGGCTTTCGATGAACTGTCTGCACGTATAATGATACCCAGCCCTTTTTGCGTTACTTGTTGTCTCAATACGGAGTTTTCAGCACTGGTTACCGATTTAAGTACGGATAGGTCACCTATAATCAGATCGAATTTATCCAGCAGGTCGCTGTTCAAATGGTCAATCTTTAAAGGCTGCGTATTGACGTATTCGATGCTGTATTTATCCTTACTAATAGCCGACCGTACGGCAACCGAAAAGCCATTGGCCGAAAGCCAGTTCTTCAGAAACCTGGTCTCAAAATCAGGGGAAGCTGACAAGATCAAAATCTTAACCGGGTTTACAGGGTCAACTTCGATTGGAAGGTTTTCATTGGCAAGTGTATCTGAGCCTGCTGTCGCCAGCAACTGATAGATTGCACGGCCTTCGTTTTTTGGTGTCGTGGTTAATTCAAAATCCCTATTCGTAATAGCCGGAATGGTTAACGAATCGAGTTGAGTTCCTAAGCCTTTAAGCGTCAATTTAACAAGCCGGGAACTACTGTTGTTGTATTTACCCTGAACGTTTAAAGTGTTACCTGTCCGTAGTTGCTGATTCCAATAGATGGCGCAAATACCTGCCGGGGGTGTAGACAGATGAAAAACAATCGGCAAATGATCTAATAATGATAACTCATTTTCATTTAAGCCATAACCAAAAACATGGAGTTTAGTGATAGCGGGACTGTCATTCTTCAACTCCTCCAAACGGATCAGCCGGGCTCTGGGATATTGTTTTTTAATTGCTACATCGGCAGTAAGCAGTTTGATGTTTTCGTATTTTTTTAAGCCATCCGGAACAAATCCCGCCGTGAGCAGGATAGCACTATGGTCATCTCCGGCATTAATAACCTTAGAATGGTTTATGGGTATGGCAATGCAGGCCAGTGCAGCAACAGCCAATAAAGAAGCTATTGTCCGCAAAACTAAACGTGCCCTAACGAGTCGGTTATATTCTTTCCAGACCGCAAAAACAGCGATTAAGCAACAAATGATCAAAACAAGAATATTCCAACTCATTTGAGGCTGCCTGTTAAATGGTTAAGCTTATTGTAATATTCTTTTGAAAGGCCCATATCAACAGAATTCTGCGAAGTATTGGGAAGCTGCTCACGGAATGGGACGATTCTTTGTATGCTTTTTTCAACGGCCGCAACATCATCGTTTTTTATTTTTGCCGAGGATAAAATGCGGCGCAGCGCGCTAACCGCAGGGAGGTAGATCTCGGGCTGTGCGGCTGCCTTCTCGCTTAGTTGTTGATTGGCCAATAGCAGAGTATGCCTATCGACATCACTTAATGCAGCCCCTTCCTTTAACTGCTCTAGTACGGTAACAGAATTTTTAAGCACCTCATATTGTCCGTTATCCATTTTTATATCCTGTTGATTTACCGGTTGGATAATTTTATCCAGGTCGCCACTCAAGCGTTTTTCCATTTTTAATGGTGATGGGTTGTACGCAGTTTTTGCGACATACATGCGCGATTTTTGCTGGAGATCCTTCAACAAGCGTAAG
>JANYAB010000689.1 GCA_025355225.1 Bacteroidota bacterium | reverse complement strand
ATCGTTGCCGAAACCTTATAATCGTCAGGTGTCCAGGCGTAAACCTTATTACCTGCCAGGTTGCCCATAGCATACTCTATTTCTGAAGCGTGAGGAGCGCCTTGTGCCGGTGGCAATGCCATACCAGGTGCACCATTTTTTATCACACCGCCTGCTAAGCCGGGCTGTGCGTTACCCATAGAGGCAACCATTGGCGGCCTTACGCGACCGAAAATGTAGCTATAAACCGGTTTACCACCTGTTTTGGCAGCCAGGTCAGCCCATTTCCAGGTACTATAAACAATGAACCTGTCGCTTGAAAGCTGAGTTGCTGATGTTAAAGCCTCGTCGTCTGTGGTCGCAGGGTAAAGTTTTAATACCTGGTCGGCCTCATCGCCATAAAGGGTTTTTACCTTCTTCTGGTAATTCTCGAGAGTTGGTTTATCACCACCCATCACGAATTGATAAGGCACTTCGGCAGAGTTCCAGCCTACCAACAAAGGCACATGCGCCTGTTCGCCCGCAGCAAATATTTCAGCAGGTGTTTTAGGCAGAAAATAACCATCAACTGTAGGCGGGAAATTCGGGCCGTTCATCGTGCCTGTAGCTGCCAATAGTTTTGAAGCCGGCATGGCGCGGAGATCTGCCAATGAATTGGCACCCATTTTTTTGGCGAAATCTGTTCCATCTTTTTCCCCTTCGGCAAGCGGTACGGCAGGCAGCGTCGGATTGATCATGCCTCCACTCTCGCCTATGGCGCCATTGATCATGTTTCTTGACAATGGAGAGGCCATTAGCGCACATACTGATATCGACCCCGCTGATTCCCCGGCAATGGTTATTTTATCTGGATCGCCGCCAAAGGCTGCAACATTTTTCTTAACCCAGGCCAATGCAGCAACCTGGTCGAGCAGACCATAATCACCTGATGCATGATGAGCCGATTCCGCGGTAAGCTCCGGATGGGCGAGGAATCCAAATACACCCAAACGGTAATTAACAGTAACCGAAACAATGCCTTTTTGGGCCATGCTTTCACCATCATAACGGGATTCGGAACCATCGCCGGCAACGTAACCCCCGCCGTAGTAATAAACCAGCACCGGTAATTTTGTTTTCGGTGATTTGGCTGGTGTCCAAACATTCAGGTACAGGCAATCTTCGCTCATGCTATCCGAACGAAAACCCATGTCTCCAAAAACCTTTTTTTGCATACCGTTCGACCTGAAATGATCGGCCTTAAGCACGCCGCTCCAGTTTTTAACCGGTTGAGGTTCTTTCCATCGTAAGTCGCCAACAGGTGGTTGGGCAAACGGAATTCCCTTAAAACTGGCAACTGCTGTTGCAGCGTTAGATGTCCCCGCCAATTCACCATTGGCGGTTTTCACCTTTGTTATTTGAGCAAATGTGGTGCCGACCGACAGAGTAGCCACCAATAAAATGAAAGAAAATTTTCTCATAACCAGATTTTTTTTAACAATAATTAGTTTGATTTCAGAATTTAGAATATTATTGTAACAATATGTTACAATAATAAAAAGTTACAAGCACTTTATCAAGTTTTTTATTTTATTTTCTCAAAGAACTGAACTCATTTATAAGAATTTGTAAAGATCGCTACTTCATTTAGAAATTAAATGAAGTAACAATTATATGCCCGGATCAACGTAATATTTCCATTTCGAGCAATGCATAGCTTAAGCTTTTACCATGTGTATCCATTGTCAGTGACGTAGTGACCCCACCCGATAAGGCTTGCTGGCATACAAAAAGCAAGGAAGATATATTTGGCAGTTCGTACCGGATAACATCGCCGGTTACTATATCTTTTAAATGCTGTTTTACCTTTTCGGCAGTAACTTCTTTGCATAGCCATGCAAAATCCTCTTCATTGAAAGGAATAAGGGATAAAATTAAAGTATTACCCTTATCCCCCGCGCGGCTATGTGCAATATCATACAATTTCACTTTCATGATTGGTATAGTGTTATAACCGGTTCAACTATTTTCCTATCTATCAACGTACTTATAACCCCGATGACTTCCTTTACATTCGTTCGCGCCCCCCCTCCGCCTGCTGGTCCATTGGTATACAATGCTTCAATTTCTTCTCCAATTATCGCTGCTTTTTCAGCTGTATCAGCTTTTGCGGCTATCCTTAACCTGATCTCGTACGGTTCAGCAGTATTGCCAAAAGAAGTGTGATGAACAGAAGTACTGCCGATGTAATCGATCTTCATTTCGGGAAACATATCTTTCAGACGTTCCTGGATAATCGATCCGGCTAATTTTGCTCTTCCCAGGGCATTGCTTCCGGCATATGAAATTTCCCCCTCACCCAAATAGAATGCCTGGTAACCCACACTGACTTTATAGGTCAACGGTTTCGCTTTACCGGAACCTCCGGACATGCTTATACTATCTTTCCCAGTTTCCTTAAGATAGACCGTAGTAAAATCTGCTATCACATCCGGTGTATAATATTCGTAAGGGTTTGTTACCTCATACAGCAATTGCTCCTTTGCAGTCAGCAAATTTATAGTACCGCCGGTGCCTTTCACTTTACCAATAATTGCCGACCCATCTGGAAAGATATCGGCAAAAGGATGTCCGAGATGCGCCAGATCAGGAACATCCTTTTTTTGCGGATCGGCAAAATAACCGCCGGTAACTTGTCCCGCGCATTCCAGCAGGTGACCAATTACCGTGCCCTTTCCAAGTAATTCAAAATCATCCAATGGCCATCCAAACTCATGAATAGCTGGTGCCAGGAACAATGATGGATCGGCCACCCTTCCGGTAATGATAATATCAGCGCCGGTTTCTAAAGCGGGGAGAATCGCATCGATACCCATATATGCATTTGCTGAAATTAAGTTCCCCGAAGCGTTCAAGGGAGCGTTCGTTTCCATTGCTTTTTGCTGTGGGTCGATATTTGCCAGTACGTTATCGCCGCTAACAGCTGCTACCTGAATATTAATTTTCAATTCCCTTGCAATATCAATGATCTTATTGGCCGCAGCTATGGGATTGGCTGCACCCATATTAGTGATCAGGCGGATATTATTCCTTTTTAGGGCAGGCAAGAGCAGCCTTATTCTTCTTTCCAGAAGCGGGTCGTAGCCTTTTGTTGGGTCTTGCAGTTTCCTTTTCTGGGCTAAGGCAATGGTCCTTTCAGCAAGACATTCCAATACCAGGTAATCCAGTTCTCCTTTTTCAGCAAGTATCAGGGCCGGCTCTAATCTGTCGCCCGAAAAACCGGCTCCGCACCCAATCCTTATTTTATTTTTCATATATGTATGGATTGTGTTAGTAGTGCAACAATGGTCATGACGACGGTAGTACCGAAAGCCCATTTAAAAGTAAATTTTTGATGGTCACCCAGTTCAACTTCTGAAAGCCCCACCAATAAAAAGGTAGACGCTGTAAGCGGGCGTAAAGGAAAACCTACCGTCATTTGTCCCAATAAGGCCGCACGGCCAATTTCAAGCTGATCAATGTGATAATGCAGTGCATAAGCCTCCCCATAAACTCTTTCGTATATTCCGGCATTGCCAAAAACCTTTCCCCCATTATAGGTTTCAGTTTTAGTAACCACAATTTTGACTACTCCCGCCTCAGAAGTAAGATCATCAAATAAAAAGATGACTATTAAAAAAAGAAAGCAAAGATATTTTTGAAATGATTTCATAAAACCCGGTTTTCAGCCTGAATATATATCTTAAAACGATGAATTTGAATTTAATGGAATTAATTGGCAAACAGCAATTAAAAGCATAAGGTTAATCAACCAAAACAATGAAAAAGAAGGTTTATAATTTACTTAGTAAAAAATATTCATCGATTTTCGTGCCTATTATTGTAACAATATGTTACAATAATAAAAAGTTACACGCACTATATCAAATTTTTTATTTTATTTTCGCCAAACCAAACAATGTACCGAGAGCAAAGAAAAGAAGAAACGGAGACAGCCGGGCATGGATTTATGCCGGGCCTTGCCGTTGATGCTGTTATATTTGGGTTTCACGACCAGCAATTGAAAGTATTGCTGATGCAATACAAAAAAACAGGCATTTTCGCGCTCCCTGGTGGTTTCATTCGCGAAAAAGAAAACCTGAATGACGCTGCTGAGCGGGTAGTTTCTGAGCGCACCGCGCTAAAAGACATTTACCTGGAGCAATTTTATGCCTTTGGCGATTATGACAGGTATGATCCTAAGCCCCTTAAAACTATAATGACCGCCAATGGCGTTATTCCCGAAGATGATCATTGGCTTTTGCAAAGATTCATTTCTGTAAGTTATTATGCTTTAGTCGACTTTACAAAAGTTGTACCGATGCCCGATCGGATATTTGACGGCTGCGCCTGGTATGACCTCGCCAATATTCCGGAATTAATGCAGGATCATTCATTGATCATTCGGAAAGCATTAACGGCGCTCAGGGCTGATTTGGACAACAAACTGGTCGCCTTTAACCTGATGCCGGAAGAATTCACAATGAGCGAGCTGCAAACTCTTTACGAAACGATATTGGGCAAGAATCTATTGAGGCCAGCCTTTCAGCGTAAACTCCTTAGTCTTGGTATACTGGAGCGGGTGGCCAAAAAATGGACCGGCGGCGCCCATAAAGCGCCTTATTTATACCGGTTTATATCTGAAAATAATTAGTCTTCTCTCCAGTCAATAAAAAGATTTCTAACACCTGTCATCCTTCGAGCAGAACGATGATGTGCCACATTTATAAAATTTCTCCACTCTGACTACGCTAATCCAGTCGGATCATTCGACATGGAAAATATATTTTTCATTTATTTAGTACCATGTATTGAATAGTACTATAATTATACATATGTTTGTAGTGACAAATCAATCGCGATATGAAAAAGATAAGAATAGTAATATTGGCCATAGTACTTACAGGGTTATTTACTGCTTGCCACTTCGGAAGAAGGCATACTACCATAGTTGAAAGCACGGATAACAACTATATTAAAATAGAATATGCAGGAAGTATATATTTTAATAGCGACGGGACTTCCATCAGCAGCATTTCGCCGGGCGGATATATAAAATACCGCAATAATGACAAAAAACTCGAAGCTAAAAACAACGGAACGGGTGGTATCAGGTATGAATTATTCGATGGTGACCAGAGACTAAATCTTGACGACAATGGAAGAAGATTTATAGCTGACGCGGTAAAAGTAATGATTAAAAAAAATGGGCATAACTATAACTGGCGATAGAGTTAATCCGATCTGAAAAATTATTTAATATTGCTTTTCAAATTAAATGAGTGATCGACATCGAAATTGCGTCCGTAGCGGATATTGAAGAGTTGACCCGGGTGGAGATTGAAAGCAAACTGCAATCTTTTCCGGAACATATGGACGACATGGATGTAGACTATGCCACCAGGAAATATCGCTGGCAAACCTATTTTAAAGGGGAAAGCCCCGAAAGCGCTAAGCCTGAGAGAATTGTTTTTAAGGCTGTCAAAAATAAACATATAATAGGCTTCATTGCCGGGCACCTGACCAATCGCCATAAAGATGCCGAGATGCAAAACTTTTATGTCCTGCAAAAAGACCAACGCCAGGGAATTGGCAGCGGACTTTTAAAAAGCCTGTTACCCTGGTTGATCAGCCACAATGCAAAAAGCCTTTGTGTGGGCATCTTCCCTGAAAACCCCTACCAGGCGTTTTACCTCAAATATGGCGGCAAATACTTGAATCCGCATTGGGTTTATTGGGACGATCTTCCATTGCTCCAAGAGGAAGTCAACAAGTTGTAGCAAAAGATTTATGCGGATTTATTGCTGATCATAAGCTGCTTTTAAAGTTGCTATGTCAAGCTTGCCCATTTTCAGCATAGCTTCCATAACCCTTTTTGATTTAGCAGCATCCTTATCCCCTAACATTTCGCCTAAAGCATCGGGAATGACCTGCCATGACAAACCGTATTTATCCTGCAGCCAGCCACACCGGTCTTCTCTGCCCCCGGCTAAAAGCTTTTCCCAAAAATGATCTATTTCTTCCTGGGTCTTACAATGAATAAAAAAGGATATTGCCGGACTAAATGTGAATAGCGGACCACCATTTAACGCATAGAATTCCTGTCCGTTAAGCTGGAATACAACGGACATCACCGATCCTTCCGGACCTGGGCCTGCCTTGCCATACCGCGTAACACTTACGATCTTTGAATCACTAAAAATCGAAACGTAAAAATTGGTGGCCTCTTCGGCCTGACTATCGAACCAGAGAAATGGGGTGATCTTTTGCATAGTTTTTGTTTTTGATATAACAAACATAGGGTGAGAACCTAAAATCAAAAACAGGTAGATACGACATTCGAAGAGGCTGATTGCGACAAGCGCTATTAACTGTAGTTGCAGTTCAAAAAAAATAAATTAGGAACCAATATTACAAACTGTTTAAAGAAACGCTCGGGTGAAGAGGTTGGTTACTTATAATTTTTCAATCCTTTATCTACACCAGTAATTGGTTTTATACTAATGGCCGCGCCGCCGCCGTTGGCTAATTTTAGTTTTAGTTTTGTGCCTGCATCCACCAGATACTTCGTGATTTTATAAGCCTCCGGATTTTCCTTCCAATCGGCATTATCGGCATCTGCATAAATAGTCGCCACATATTTTTTCCCTTTATCCAAAAAGTCTAAGGAAACGTTTGAGTTACGGCTGTTTTCATTTGTGATAGCTCCCATAAACCAATCCGAAGTACCTTTTGCTTTTCTGGCAATGGTGATATAATCACCGGGTTCGGCTTCGAGTATTTTGGTATCATCCCAGTCTACTGCTACATCTTTTATGAACTGAAAAGCGTCCATGTGCTTTACATAATTGTCGGGCATATCCGCAGCCATTTGTAAAGGGCTATACATAGTAATATACAGCGCGAGTTGCTTTGCAAGCGTGGTGTGCACCTGTCTGTCAGGGACATCATTGGAGTAGCCTTTTATTTTAAAAATACCGGGTGTATAATCCATAGGCCCCCCCATTAACCGGGTAAAAGGCATTATGGTCTCGTGTCCCGGCTTATTTCCGTTGCTAAAGCCATTGTACTCATTACCTCTCCCGGCCTCGGAGGCCAACCAATTAGGATAAGTACGCTGCAAACCAGTGGGCCTTACGGGTTCGTGCACATCAATCATTATATGATATGACGCCGCTTTTTGCGCTACGCGAATATAATGGTTAATCATCCACTGCCCATCGTGATGCTCGCCACGGGGGATTATTTTGCCTACATAACCCGTTTTTACCGACGTATAACCATACTTATTCATAAACCGGTAAGCCGTATCTATCTGGCGTTCATAATCTGTTGCCGAACCTGATGTTTCGTTATGCATGATCATTTTTACACTCTTTGACGCTGCATAACGGGTGATCTCATTAATATCGAAATCCGGGTATGGCGTTACAAAGCTAAATACGTTTTCTTTCCAATTGCCAAACCAATCTTCCCAGCCAGTGTTCCATCCTTCCACCAAAACACCCGGTATACCATTATTAGCTGCAAAGTCAATATATCGTTTCACGTTGGCGGTGTTAGCTGCATGTGTTCCGTTGGGGATAAGATTACCATCTGCCGAAAGTGAATCGGCATCGTTCGAATAGCTCCAGGTGCCCTTCCCGATCTGCATTTCCCACCATACGCCCACAAATTTCATCGGCTTTATCCATGAGGGATCGTCAATTTTTGAAGGATCGTTCAGGTTTAGGATCATTTTTGAAGCCAAAATATCCGTTGCTTTATCGCTCACGATTATCGTCCGCCAGGGTGTTTTAAACGGGGCGTGCACATAAGCTGTATTGCCTACTGCATCGGGAACCAAATTGGCGGTGAGCTTGTAAGTGGCCCTATCAACATGCAATTGCATAGCCGGAAAATTTATAAGGGCCGCTTCATGGATGTTTATATATAAACCATCCGCAGTTTTCATCATTAGTGGTGTTTGCACGGCATAACGGTCTGGCGCTAATCTAACGGCAATATCAGTAGATGAATTGACTATTTGCTGATTATCCACTTCACTTATCTTCGAGGTGGTATAGGAATATTCGTTGGTATCATAATCACCCGGTATCCAAAAAGTTTTATGATCGCCGGCAAGGTTAAAGCCCGTTAATTCGTTTGAAACAACAATATATTTTAAACCGGGCTGTCTTGGAAATTCATAGCGAAAGCCCACTCCATCGTCAAATACTCTGAAGATAATATTCAGCAACCTGTGGGGATTGTCTTTTTGCTTCAGGTGTACCGTTACCTGTTCGTAATGGTTACGTATAGAGCTTACTTCACCCCAAACCGGTTTCCAGGTTTCATCAACGGACGAACGATCAGTACCGGTCAGTTCAAAGTGTTTGTCAAAAGCGCTGTCATTGCTTAAAGTAAACCCCATGGGCGAGGGTTTGATAACAGGTTTCTCGCCATAATAAACTGAGTAAACCGGGCTACCCCCCGAATCAAGTGTGAATTCAAATTTTATCTCGTTCATACTTGCAGTTGTCACTTTATTGTTCTGCGCTTTAACAATTGGCAGCGCTGCAAGGCATAGTAAAAACGCACATATTCTTTTCATTTGTGATGCTTAAGCTAACAAAAATATTTATCAGGGATAATTAACGAGGTGAATCTACAATAAAAAAGTGTAAAATATTTTGACTTCACCGGCATTTATATGGGTCATCACATTTTCATATTGCCCATACTTTTGTCATCGCCGTTCTTAAAAATATATTCGCTGTTTAACAAATAGGCTCCATTGGTTACTACCTGGTCACCTGCCGACAAACCGGAAAGGACCGGTATATAAACCTGGTTGCCTGTTCCCAAATTAACCTGGCGCATTGAAAAGCTGCCATCAGCATTCTTAATCCAAACTATATTGCCTTTTCCGGTTGATATTATTGCTGAAGCCGGGATAGCCAGAGCCTTCTGCCCGCCCGAGATAACCGAAATATAAGCCAGCATACCCGGCCTGATCGCCCCCCGGGTATTTGGAATACTTAACCTGATGAGGTTCACTTTCGAGGCCGTGGACAGTTCCGGGTTGATAAAGGTAACTTTGCCTGTAAGCGATTTACCGTCGAGGTCAGGAAAAGAAATATTTGCCGCGTCACCCTCATGATACAAAGCTGTTTCATTAGCATATAATTGCGCTTCAACCCATAATGAATTAAGATTATCGGTTTTAATAATGTTCATTCCTTCTGTAACATAGTCCCCTTCATGAACATTTATTTCGGTTACCGTACCACTTGTTTTGCTCAATACAGTAACCAAAGAAGAAACTTTGCCGGATGCGGCAAGCCTTTTGATCTGGGCAGGAGAAAGCCCCCAAAGCAACAATTTATTGCCGGCTGCATCGATCAGTTTTTTGTAATCAACATCGGGATTATTTAGTTCCTTTCGTTGCTGCAACGCTAATAAATACTCCTTTTCAGCACCTGACATATCCTCGCTGTAAACAACGTACACAGGTTGCCCCGCTACTAAGGTCTCTCCCGGTGTCCTGACATACAGCCGTTGTATCCGGCCGGCCACACGTGCACTTAATTGATCAGATCGGGTTTGGTCGGAAGTGACAGTTCCTGTAAGAACTTTTTCGGAGCCAACTGATTGCAAGCGCACTGTATCCGTTTCAATATCCGCTAATTTAATTTGTGATGCGGTGAGGGAAATCTTGTTTTTTTCTTCCTGGCTACTATTTGAAGTCAACTCAACTTTGATTAATGTCATATGGCAAATAGGGCAATTACCGGGATGCTCTTCATGAACCTGCGGGTGCATGGAGCAAGTATAGTAAGCTTTATTTTTAGCAGCTGCCACTGGCTGGCTCTTTTGCTTACAGGCACCTAAAAGAATAGTCAAAATCAAAAAAAATAGCTGTGTTTTGAATATTCTTACTACCGTTAAACCTGATTTTTGATTGTTATTCATGAGCTTTGGTTTGAATAAAACTTTCACTGTCTGTTAAATATTGGGCATCAGCAGCAATGGTATCCTGTAATGAAAGGCCTTTTGAAATAAGAACATTATCGCCGCTTACCAGGCCAGTCTCAACGCGAGTTACTTTAAAAAAGTTGCCTTGTTTAAGCCATACTATTTTATTTTGGCCCAGATAGGTCATAGCTGATCTGGGTATCCACAACCCGCTTTTAGTACCAGTATTTATTACTGCTTTTACCAAACTATTTACTCTTAAGTCGTAATCCATATTACCGAGGTACACCCTTATCGTGGTCGTTTTATCACCATTTTTCAAAAACGGTTCGATAAAATCAATTTTTCCTTCGATAACTTTTCCGGGTACATCCGGCAAAGAAATGCTGACAGGCTGATGAAGTTTAAGGTTTGCCATATCAGTATTTTGAATTTTAAGGATTGCCCATAACTTGTGTGGATCAACTATGTTAAAAATAGTTTGCCCCTTTTCAACATACATCCCCTCCTTAACGGATAAGGGCATACTGTTAGCATAAGCTTGATCGCCGCCGGTAGTATTCATTGCAGCATTTTGATTATGCGGTATATCGTGCGCGTGACCTTCATAAGGGCTATAAACAGGCAAGGCATAAAATGCCTTACGGCTTTTTTCAACCTGGTTAAGTTGCGCCGGATTCAATCCTAATAATAAAAGTTTTTGCTCCGCTGCTCTTACCAATTCTATATCCTGTGACGAATGCTCTACCAGGTAAATCAAATCCTGCTGGGCGGTTACCATACCCGGGCTATAAATATCAAAGATGCGCTGACCTCTGTGAATCTCCTGGAACGCATATTTGATATATAGCTTCTCAATTCTGCCGGAATAACGTGCAGCGATATTGTTATAAGTGCGGCTGTCGAAGTCGATATAACCATCGGCTCTCACATTTACGGCTACGTCCTTTTGCTGCGGTGTAAGCGTGTTAACTGATGAGATCACCGTTGAGTTTACAGGCTGCAAAACGGTGTTAAGATCAATCCCCGCGCCTTCACTTGCCTGACCGTATTTTTTAACCAGCGTCATTCCGCAAATAGGGCAGCTGCCCGGCTTATCCTTGATGATCTGGGAATGCATGGGACAGGTATACTTTACCACGTTGTTTTGAACGGTCTCTTTAGGTTTTTGCGTGCAACCTGTTGTTAACCAAATAAGAACTAACAGGTATGCCGGTATAATTCTAATACTTTTCATTTTCTCTTTCATAAGCTACCTGTAATTGTAAAATTTCCTGCAGACGGCTAAGCGCCTCCATCCTGGCCATCTGCAAGGCCTTTAAAGCATCGAGCACGACATACAGATCACCAGTGTTTTGTTCATAAGCCAGCAGCGATGTTTTGTAATTATTTTGCAGCGCCGGGATAATATTTTGGTTATAGTTTTTTAACTGCTGTTTCTTACTGATCATTTCTACTTTTAGGGCGACAAGCTTCCCGTCAGCTTCATTGATCATGTTAGCCTTTTGCTGCTGTAGCTCTTCCACTTCGTATTGAATGCCTTTGAGGTTGGCTTTATATTCTTTGGACGCCCAGGGTACAATTGGTATAGTAACCGAACCCATTAAAATATACTGATTGGGGAAACCGCCGTAACTCTGCATGTGCCCAAACTGAACTCCAAAATCCGGCTTTCGTTTGCTGTATTCTACGGCAGAATTGAGTTGCTGTAAAGCGATATTGCGATCTATAGCCTTAATATCACTACGGGATGATGCAAGGGTAGCAGTATCGGTAACGACATTGGCATAATCCTTTACGCTGATATTGGTATCTACGCCGAATGTTAATTGCTTGTCCCGGTCCATAAGGATATTTAGCAATATTGATCGCTGCACTACCTCGTTGTTCAATTCTTCCTTATCGTTATCCAGTTGAAATAAGTCTGCTTTTGCTTTATAGATATTATTCAGTTTTTCCTTGCCATAGGTGTACCTTATGTTGGCATCCTTAAGCATATACTCCAATAATCCACGCGTATTTTGCAGCAATACTTGTTTTTTTTCTAAAATCACCCGGTCATAATAATATTGCCTCGCCTGTGCCGCCAGTTGATTATTAAGGTATTGTTTATCCTGCTCGGTAACCGCTGACATCCCTTTCATGTAATTTTCCTTTGCCTTTAATTTTGCCGGGTTAGTAAACATTTGTTCAGCCGTGATCATGAATGACCCACTGCTGGGATTTAACATATAGGGCGTTTGATATTGTCCGGCGCTTATTTGCGGCGCGGACAAACTTTTAGCGCCCTGCGCATATGCATTCAGCGCGTTCATTTTGTTATTGTAAGCCTGCAAACCCGGATTGCTCCCGGCTATCCTCGCCAATACACTATCCAGTGGCAATACGATGGTTTGTGCCTGTAACCCCGACGAGTAAATACTCGCCAGGCCAATCGCCAGTAACCTGCTAATTTTCTTTATCATATTCATAATATTTATTCCTTCACCTCCAAAACTTCCAGTTTTCCGAATTTTCTTAATTCATATTCTTTGTTCATCAGGAATATTAAAGGTGTTACCAATAAAATATGTGTTGCAGAAGTTAGTATCCCGCCAATCATAGGCAGCACAATAGGCCGCATTACATCCGTCCCGGTACCGGTTGCCCATAAAACGGGGACAAGACCGAATAAGGCTACGCACACGGTCATCAATTTTGGTCGTAAGCGCTTAACCGCTCCGTTCATTACGTAAATGCGGAGATCTTCTCTTGTTATCTTATCCTTTGAATTTCCTTTTAAATTGACCAGTTGCTGCATGGCATCGTTTAGATAGATCACCATCACGATGCCTGTTTCCACCGCGATACCAAACAAGGCAATAAAACCAACCGCTACGGCAACGGATAAATGCACGCCAAAAAAGTAGACCATATAGGTGCCACCAATGAGTGCAAAAGGAATAGAGATCAGGCTGAAAAACGCTTCGCGGACCGACTTAAAGGCAAAGTATAAACAGGCAAAAATAATAAGGAGCACAATGGGCATAATCAGCTTCAAAGTCCGCTCTGCCCTGATTAAATTTTCATACTGACCGCTCCACTCAATAAAATACCCTTTGGGCAGCGTTTTGATCATAACATTCAACTTATCCTGCGCTTCCTTAACGGTACTTCCCAAATCGCGGTCGCGGACATTGAATAAAACTGTCCCGCGCAATAAAGCATTTTCAGACTGTATCATAGCCGGGCCATCGCTGATCTTTATATCAGCCACGGCAGATAAAGGAATAGGGCCATAACTGGCAGTTTGCACCAATGTCCGTTTGATCTGGTCGAGATTATTCCGGTAGTCTTGTGCCAAACGCAGGTTCACGCTGAAACGTCTTCTGCCCTCAATAGTCGGTGTTACGTTCATCCCGCCTAACGAGCTTTCTACAATTTGGTTTACATCGTCAACACTTAATCCATAACGGCCAATGGCGTCTTTTTTAACCTGGATATCGAGGTATTTGCCACCGGTAATAGGATCGACATATAGATCCTTTATACCCGCTATTCCCTGCAGCGATTGTTTCATTTGGTTGGACAGCGAATAGATCGTGTCTAAATTTTGACCATACACTTTTAATCCTACGTCAGTCCGGATACCGGTAGATAGCATATTAATACGGTTGATAATAGGCTGTGTCCATCCGTTCACGACACCCGGGATTTGCAGTTTGGCATTCAATTCATTGATAATATCTTCCTTTTTCAACCCTTTGCGCCATTCATCGGCGGGTTTTAATAAGACGATCGTTTCGACCATGCTAATTGGTGAATTATCAGTGGCCGTATTGGCCCGGCCCGCTTTACCCAATACGTTTTTCACCTCAGGAATGCTTTTAATGATCCTATCCTGTATCTGCAAGATTTGTTTGGCTTCCGTATTGGATACATCGGGAAGCGTTACCGGCATAAACAGGATAGTGCCTTCATCCAATGGGGGCATAAATTCACTTCCCAGGCTTAGTATTAATGGAATACTAACCAGTAAAGCAATGATATTGAGGCCGATGGTAGTTTTGCGCCAGGTAAGGCACCAGTTTAACAAGGGGGTGTACGCTCTTTCCATAAAACGGTTTAGGGGGTTATGGTCGTCCGATCTTAATTTCCCCTTAAGGAAAAAGGAGATCAATACAGGGGCCAGGGTTACCGTCAGGATAGCGTCAATAGCTAAGATGAATGTTTTTGTCCATGCTAAAGGGCCGAAAAGCTTACCTTCCTGGCCTTCGAGCAAAAAGACCGGAAGAAAAGAGGCGACTATAATAACGGTAGAAAAAAACACGCCGCGTCCTACCTGCTTACATGATGATTCTATAATGCGAATTCTTTCTGTCAGCGTCATGATTTTTCTTTTTGTTGTGCGATAGATAAATTTCTGTGTGAATTTTCGACCATCACAATGCCGTTATCTACAATAACTCCTATAGCCAGTGCAATACCGGTTAATGACATAATGTTAGACGATATGCCGAATGCATTGAGCAGTATAAAGCTTGCTGCAATGGTTATGGGGATTTGAATAATAATACTTAAAGCGCTTCGCCAGCTGAACAAAAACAGGATCACTATAATTGAAACAGTTATCATTTCTTCAATTAAAGTATGCCTTACCGAGTCAATAGATTTTTCGATCAATTCGCTCCGGTCGTAGGCTATTTTGAATTGCACCCCGGGAGGCAGGCCCTTTTGAATATCGGCCATTTTATCCTTCACGGCATGGATCACTTTATCCGCATTTTCGCCATAACGCATCACTACAATGCCGCCTACCGCTTCGCCCTCCCCGTTTTGGTCGAAAATGCCCAAACGCAGGTCACCCCCCATTTGTACGGTCCCAATATCCTTGATGCTTACCGGTATAGTATTAATGGTACCAATCGGTATATTTTCTACATCACGGATGTTTTTGATATACCCTAATCCCCGCACAATATAACCGGTACCGTTCATTTCAAACTTACGGCCGCCGACATCATTATTATTGCTTTTTACTGCTTTTAAAACCTGTGAAAGCGGTATGTTATAATAATTAAGTTTATTGGGATCCACCGTGATCTGGTATTGTTTTTCGAAACCGCCAAATGAGGCCACTTCGCTTACACCCGGAACAGTCTGCAGACCTAATTTAACGTACCAATCCTGTAGCGCCCGCTGCTCGCCCAGGTCTATTCCTTTTGCATCAAGAGTGTACCATAATATATGGCCCACGCCTGTGCCATCGGGGCCCAGCGTTGGCGTGATGCCCTCAGGCAATAGCCGCTGCGCATAATTTAATCGTTCCAATACTCTGCTCCGGCACCAATATATATCTGCCTTATCTTCAAAAACCACGTAAACAAAGCTCATCCCGAACATAGAAGTCGCCCGGATAGCTTTCACTTTGGGGATACCCTGTAAATTGCTGACGAGCGGATAGGTTACCTGGTCTTCCACCACCTGCGGGCTTCTGCCCTGCCATTCGGTGAATACGATCACCTGGTTTTCGGACAGATCTGGAATCGCATCAATAGGATTTTCCCTAATGGCAAATACACCCCAGCCAAATAGACCGATTGCGATCAGCAGTACGATGTACCTGTTTTTAAGGGAAAGTGTTATAAGTTGATTGATCATCTTAAATAATTTAAACAAGGAGCTGTCTCAAAAGTCAATCTGGGTCAAAGGGACGCCAAATAATATTTGTGCAACAGGCTTCTCTGTGGCTCTCTATGAAAATCTCCGCGTCCTTTGTGGTTATTTTTACCACGAAGAGGCACAAAGAAGGGCACAAAGTTCACAGAGGCCACCCTGCCTGCCGGTACGAGGATATTTCCTGTTCGTTCTCGTCATTAATTCTTTTGAGACAGCCTCTGTTATTAATTTACATCTTCATTTTATCTGATGCGGTTTTCTTTTTGGCATCGGTTTTTTTAACCAGTGCCATGCCGCATTTGGGGCATTTGCCGGGTTTATCACTTAATACTTCAGGGTGCATGGTGCAGGTGTATTGCACTTTTTCAGGTTTCACTTTTTTGGTTTTGGTGGAGTCGGATATGGCGGTACCAGCATTAATGTCAGCAGCAAAAACTGTGGCAGCAGAGAATAGGATGGCAAGCGCCATTAGGATTACTTTTTTCACGGATTTTAAATTTGAAGAATTGAATAAATACATAGGATAATAGAAACCCTATAGTGAACTAATAATTAAGAATGATTAAATAAGGAAATGTTAGCCGGCGAACAGTGTGTTTAGGCTAAAAACAGGGAAGTACAGGTCAGATCCTGTAGGTGCAGTTGAGGGTATAGGCAGGTATATCCGTGTACTCCGGGGGACCGTGAGTTTGATAAGCCCTGATACCAGGAAGTACCTTAATAGCTATATGATTTAATCCAAAAGAAGAAGATAAGACAACAGGTACAGGAGCGCCTACAGACAAAGAAGCAGCACTAAAATGTGTGTCTTTAATTTTAAAATTTTGATTTACGTTCTTGCAGCAATCATCCTTTGTTATGCCGGATTTGGATTCTGTATTGTCTGCCGAAATATATGTGAGTTTAACTGAAGCGAGCTTCCCGCAGCAATAAAAACGATTTATCCCTATGCCTACGCAAGACAAAAGGTAAATAGCCGTTAAGAAGATGAGCGCGGTACGTTTCACAAGTTAAAGGTATGAAATTATTTATTATTTATCCGTTATTGGTGATTGGGTGCAATTCAAATTGTTGCTAATCGGCAAATTTTGGCTAAAGCCCTTAGTCCCTTACTTACCTATCCGCCCCTTGAAAGGGACGGCAATGAATTTATACCGACGCTATGTTACGTTCATTGCCGTCGGCTTTAGCCGACGGATAAAAGACATAAAATCAGGGCTTTAGCCAAATTACTTAGTTTAAATAATCCAAACAAACAGGTTAGTAGCGACGATTTGAATTGCGCCCATGGTGATTTTGGGGGTAGTGTCTCAGTTTTAATTTAATTTTAATAAAACAATCCGTTTTTTAAAATAGTTGCTATCGCTTGCTGTTCATGTTTAACAAAGTGGCTTAATTCATCCCTATTCAGGTCACTTTGTACACCTACAAAATTACAAGAATATTCTCTTAAAACTTCAGTAAAAATTAACCGGACGCGTTCCTTGTGATAATCTGAAGTAATCACCGTTAACTTTATATCGGTCATCCCCAAAATAACTTGCTTTACCTTAACTGCATCGTCAACAGAATTATTAGATAAAGCGTCTTTTAAAAAAGCATCTGCCTGAATTCCATGCTGTATCAGGTAATTTTTGGCATACACAGCGTGCGCTGTTTCGGTTGTATTAAAATGTTCACCCCATCCACCTGTGCATAAAACAAATTTGCCTTTGGTATAAATATCCAGGCAACAGTCAAGGCGGCTTTTCGCTATGCTTCCTAATTCTCCCTTATTTGAATTTGGAGAGCCTAAAACAACGATTACATCTTTTTTAGAAATCATTGTGGTAAATATAAGAACTAAGCATAAAAAAGCCCGTCACAATGGGCGGGTAGTGAAACTCCTGTTACATAAAGTTTAGTCCGAACTTAAATTAATGCAAAACAGATCCTTTTTTTGAAGCATATGCTTCCTTCAAAATGGTGACCAGGTCATCCAGTTTCATGGGTTTTGAGATATAGTTATCCATCCCGTGGCTTAAGCAAATATCCCGGTCCTCGGCTAGGGCATTCGCCGTCATGGCAACAAT